>DATFSB010000039.1:0-2289 GCA_035262825.1 Gemmatimonadales bacterium
GGACATCATGAACGCCGAGTTCCGCGAGCTGGCCGCCGCCGGCTGCCCCCTCATCCAGGTCGAGGAGCCACCGCACCACGGGCGCACCACGCGGCCCGACTGCACCGACGCCGACCTCGAGTTCTTCACCCAGGCGTTCAATCGGCAACTGACGGGGGTCGACTCCGAGATCTGGGTGCACACGTGCTGGGGGAATCCCAACCAGCAGCGCGTGTACTGGAAGACGCCGAGCTACGAGCGTGCCCTCCCTCATCTGCTCCAGCTCAACGCCGACGTCATCACCTTCGAGTGCGCGAGCACCGATGGGATGGACCTGCCGCTCTTCGCGAAGTACCGCACCGACAAGAAGATCGGCATCGGCGTGATCAGCCACTGCAACACGGTGGTAGAGCCGCCGGAGCACGTCGCCGCCCTCATCCGGAAGGCCCTCGAGTACATTCCGCCCGAGCGGTTGGTCATCACCACCGACTGCGGCTTCGGGCGCGAGGGGCTGAGTCGGCGGATCGCCTACTACAAGTGCGTCGCTCTCGTCGAGGGCACCAACATCGTTCGCCGCGAGCTGGGCCTGCCCCCCGCGCGCGTGCGCGCGAGCGACCCGCGCCTCTGGTTCGCGAGCTGAGACTCGGGTAGCGCCGCTATTGCGGCGTGGGAATCCGGCCGACGATGTCGGCGACGGTGCCGCTTCCCGCTCCCGGTTTGAGCACCAGCGTCTCGGCCTGCTCGAGGTGCGTGCGGAGCAGGGGCGAGATGGTGAAGCCGTGGGTCACGAGCACGAGGGTGCCGGGGCCACGCCAACCGTTCACGATCGCTTGGAGCTCGAGGAGGCGAACCTTCGGCTCGCCTCGGTCGGGCAGAAGCGCCACCGACTTCTCGACCGGCCCCACCGCCATCAGCTCCGCGGTGTCCACGCAGCGGCAGACCGGCGACGCCAGGACCCGATCGACCCGAACACCGCGCTGCCGGAAGGCTGCGCCGAGCGCCTGCGCCTGCTGGCGCCCCAGCTCGTCGAGGTTCCGCTGCGTCTTGCAGTCATCCATCCTGAAGCCGGGCGGATCCCCGCCATAGCCGGGTGGCGCGTTGGCGTGACGAATCAGCGCGACGTGGCCTCCCGCGACGAGCGCGGCCCACGCCTGCTCGGTGTCTTCGGCGGCGGCTCCCCGCGGGCTGACCAGCGAGAGGACGAGGAGCAATGTCGCCAGGCGGAATGGCTTACACATCTCACCGAACGACGCGCACCTGACAGACGTAGGCGCGGTGGGGAACCGAGCCGCCGATCGGATCGATCGCGTCATTGCCGATGACGAAATTGTAGCTGGACCCCTCCGGCGAAAACGGGTCGTAGCTGGGCGCGCCGATCTCGGGGCAAGCCTGCCACCAGCCGTGCTGCCCGCACACCACGCGAGGCTCCAGGCTCTCGTTCAACCTGGCGCGCGCTCGGTAGCCGCCCTTCGGCGTCTCGACACTCACCCAGTCGCCGGCACGGATACCACGAGCGGCCGCCGCCACAGGGTGCAGCTCCACTTCCGGGTCGAGGGCACGGCGCCGCAGGCTCGGCAGCCCGCGATGCTGGCTCTCGCAGAACTGGTTGTCCTTGGCGCACGTGAGGACCAGCGGGTATCGCACGGCGTGCTGCGGCTGGGAGACCGGTCCCACGAGCGGCTCCTCGTAGTCCGGCAGCGGCGAGTAGCCGTGCACTGCGAGCACCTCGGAGAAGACCTCGATCTTGCGCGTGGGCGTGGGAAATCCCTTGGGCGTGCCGTCCTGCGGCTCGGCGAATTTGCGATAGCGTGCCTCGAGGGGCACCCGTACTCCCTTTGGGTTCTCGCGGAGCGTTTCGAGCGACACCCCGGATGGCGCAAGCTGGTGACGGTACGCGGCATCGATGTCGCCGTGCCAGAAGTGGTCGCCGAGACCAAGCCGGCAAGCCAGGTCGAACACAACCTCTGTATCGGATCTGGCCTCGCCCTGCGGCTCGACCACCCGACGCCGCATCTGTACCAGCGACTGCGCGGTCGGGCTCACCTCGAAACCGAGCTTGAGCGCCTCCCGCTCGAACGCGCTCGCCACCGGCAGCACGACATCGGCGAGCTCCGCCGTCGGGCTCATGAAGAGATCCGCGTGAACGTAGAACTCCAGCGCGGCCAGCGCCGCGCGCCCACGCGGAACGTCCGCGTGGGCCAGGAGCAGATTGGCCCCGAACCCCACTAGACCGCGCACCGGATAAGGCCGACTGTCGAGGATGCCGCGATACAGCTCGTCCGTGGTCACCCACTGCGTCCGGGATGGGCC
>DATFSB010000040.1:0-7653 GCA_035262825.1 Gemmatimonadales bacterium
CGGGACTACACGCAGACCGGTCCCACCGCCGCGGTGCTCACCACGCACGAGGCCGAGACGTTTTCGGCCCCCGACTGCCTCACGGTCATCGGCTGGTACCGCCGGGCCCTCGAGATGTGCGGCGCGAAACACGTGCACATCGCCGAGGACGAATGCAGAGCGCGCGGCGGCACGGTGTGCCGCTACCGGATCTCCTGGTCGTAACCCCCCTCCTTGCGGCCCACGTCCGGGGCTGCGACAATTGTCCCCTTCCAAAATTCCTATCGTGGGCTTCCGCAGCCGAGGAGGGTCTGTGGGCAATCGGTCGTTGTTTGGAGCGGTATCGGTGCTCCTCGCGTTCGGAGCAGGGACGCGGGACGCGTGGGCCCAGGCCCGTGTAGTCTCGGGCAAGGTCACGAGCGCCCAGACGAATCAACCGATCAATGGTGCGACGGTATCGGTGGTCGGCACTCCCATCGTCGCCGTGACGGATGACAAGGGGGGATACTCTCTGGGGGCGCCGGAAGGCGCCATCACCGTGCTGGTCCGGAGCGTGGGCTTCAAACGCCGCCAGGTGGCCGTGGCAGGCGATCAGGGCTCGGCCGACGTGGCGCTGGATCAGGACATCTTCAACCTGGAGGCCGTGGTCGTCACCGGTCAGGCGACTGCTGTCGAACGGAGGAACCTCGCCAACGCGGTTGCCACGATCGCGCCCGAGCAGTTGACGCGCGCGCCGACGTCGACGATCGAGAGCGCGCTCCAGGGGAAGATCCCCGGCGCCCTGGTGCAGATGAACTCCGGAGCTCCCGGCGGGGGCGGGCAGATCTCGCTGCGCGGGGTGTCGACGATCAACGGCAGCGTTGACCCGCTCATCGTCGTGGACGGTCTCGTGATCTCGAACGACGCCATCGGGAGCAACCTGAACGCCGTCACCGCCGCGTCGGGCGGTGGGAACGCGTCGAACCAGGACAACCCGGTCAATCGCATCGCCGACCTGAATCCGGCCGACATCGCCAACGTAGAGGTTCTGAAGGGCGCGTCGGCGGCGGCGATTTACGGCTCGCAGGCGGCGAACGGGGTGATCATCATTACCACCAAGCGTGGGTCGCCCGGGCGTCCTCGGTTCACGCTCACCCAGCGGCTCGGGCAGTTCAGAGTCGCCAACAAGCTTGGCCAGCGGCGCTTCACAGATTCGGCTGACGCGGTCAGCGCGTTCGGGCATGCTTCTATTGTTGGACCGATTTGCCGCGGCGGGTGCCCGTTCTACGACTTCGAGCAGGAGATTTACGGCGAGCAGAACCTGTCGTTCGAAACCGACGGCAGTGTGAGCGGCGGGACGGATCAGACGAGCTACTTCATTTCAGGGCTCGTGAAGCGGGACGGCGGAATCGCCCGGAACACCGGATTCGAGAAACAGTCGCTCCGCGCCAACATCGACCAGTTGCTGGGGACGCGGTTCCACCTGTCGGTCAGCACGCAGTTGATTCACGACCGGTCCGATCGCGGCATCTCGAACAACGACAATACATCCACGAGCACCTATCTGGTGCTGCCGTTCACTCCGAGCTTCTTCAATCTGGAGCCGGTGAACGGCGCGTACCCGTTCAATCCCTTCCCGGGCAATGGCAGCAATCCGATCCAGACCTTCGCGCTCCTGAAAAACGCGGAGGACGTCTGGCGCGTGCTGGGCACCACGCGGTTGCGCTACGACGCCCTGACCACCAACTCGCATCACCTCGAGTTCGCGCTTTCGGGCGGGCTCGACTATTTCGAGCAGCAGAACGACATCCTGTCGCCCCCGAGTCTCAACTTCGAGCCGGCAGATGGGCAGCCCGGTACGGTCGTGCTCGGCAAGGCGTCCGAACAGCGCCTCAACCTGCTGGGCAGCACGATCTATACTTTCACACCCACGTCGGGGAGCTACTCGGCCACGACGTCCGCGGGCTTCCAGTACCAGAACAACGGCTTGAATACAACCAACGCTGTGGGCCGGACGATTCTCGATGGTCAGCAGAACATCAACCAGGCGTCGACGATCGTCATCAACCAGAACCAGACGCCGGTCAAGAGCGTTGGACTGTACGCCCAGGAAGAGATCCTGGCGCTTGACCAGCGGCTGCTGTTTACGCTCGGGGTCCGTGCCGACCGGTCGAGCGTGAACGGTGACACGCGGAAGTACTACCTCTTCCCGAAAGGCTCGGCCTCGTACCGGTTCGTCACCCCTTTCTCGGGGCTGGACGAGCTCAAAGTGCGCGGGGCGATCGGGCAGACCGGCAATCCGCCGATCTTCGGGCAGAAATTCACGCCGGAAGGCACGGGCACTATCGGCGGCCTGTTCGGCACGCTGGCTGGCGGCAACGCCGGCTCGGTCGGGATCAAGCCGGAACGCCAGACAGAGATCGAAGGCGGATTCGATGCGACGCTGGGCCACGAGTTCGCGACGCTGTCGTTTACGTACTACGACAAGACAATCACCGACCTGCTCCTCGTGGCCCGCGTGGCTCCGTCCACCGGGCGCGCTAACGAGATCATCAACGGCGGCAAGCTGCGTAACCTCGGGCAGGAGGTCGCCTTTTCGGTCTCGCCGGTGCGGCGTCAAGACTTCACCACCATCCTCCGGTTCACCTTCTCCCGCAACCGGAGCAAGGTCATCGAGCTTCCCGTCCCGGCGTTCAACACCGGCGGGTTCGGCACGTCGCTCGGCGCGTTCCGCATTGAGACGGGCAAGTCCGCAACCCAGATCGTCGGCACGGAGGGCGTCGTGGGGAATTCCGAGCCCGACTTCCTGGCCTCAGGATCTGGTGATCTCACCTGGAAGCGGTGGAGCCTCGGATTCCTGTTCGATTGGAAGAAGGGCGGAGACATCATCAACCTGACCCAGCTGCTCTACGATGCCGGCAGCAATTCTCCAGACCAGATTCCGGCCGGGAACCAGCGGATCACCGACTGGGCAGTGAACGGTAAGACGAAGACCTATGTGCAGGACGGCTCGTACCTGAAGCTGCGCGAGGTATCGCTCACCTATGACTTGCCGGCGTCCGTGACCAGCCACCTCTTCGGTGGAACCCACTACGCCCGAGTCAACGTGAGCGGACGAAATCTGATCCGGATCACCCCGTACAAGGGACTCGATCCGGAAGTGTCCAACTTCGGCAACCAGGCGATCGCACGGGACATCGACGTGGCGCCGTTCCCGCCGAGTCGCAGCTTCTTCTTCTCGATCGACTTGGGGTTCTGACCATGAGACCGATCCTGAAAGCAGTTTCGGCCATTGGCCTCGGTGGCGCCCTGATGATCGGCGCCTGCAATTTCGAAATTACGAATCCGAATGCTCCGACGGAGATCGGGAACAACGCCTCGCCGCAACGGATATCCGGGGCGATGAATGGCCTTCTCATTGCGACCCGCGGTGACGTGCCCAACTGGATCCTCAAAGCCGCTATTCTGGGGCGGGAAGGCTACCGCATCGACCCGGCGGATCCGCGATTCGTGTCGGAGTTGATTACGGCGACGAACCTGGACCCCTCCAACGGCGCGTTTGGTGGCGGCCAGTGGTTGGGGGAGTACAACGCCATTCGCAGCGGCTACAACGTGCTGAATGTCGTCGGTACGGCACAGCTCACCAGCGAGCAAAGGGAAGGCGTGATCGGGTTCACCCAGACGTTGCAGGCCTACAACTTCATGCTGATCCTGTTCGCGCACACCGAGGACTCGATTCCGATCGACGTCAACCGGCCGCTCAGCGCGCCGCTCGCGCCGTTTGTGACGAACGATCAGGCCTGGCAGCACGTGGTAAGCTTGTTGGATTCCGGGGCCACGCACCTGCAGGGGGCGGGTAGCGCGTTTTCGTTCAGTCTGCCGGCCGGCTTTGCGAGCTTCAACACTCCGGCTACGTTCGTCCAGCTGAACCGGGCCCTCGAGGCGCGCGCGGATCTCTACCGAGCCAGCCAGTTCTCCTGCGCCACATGCTACGACGACGCCTTGACGGCGTTATCCGGGTCGTTCGTGGATACGACACAGTCGCTCGATCTGGGGGCGTATTTCGACTTCAGCGCGAACTCCGGAGATGTGACGAACGGGTTGTCGCAGCAGGTTACATCCTCCATCAACCTCGTCCACCCGTCGTTACGGGACAGCCTGGCGGTCAACGGCGGCAGCGATGCCCGCTACAGTGCGAAGGTCGCGGCGCGCGGCAGCCAGCTGTGCGACCCCCTCGCCGCAACGCGCTGCTCGGACCTATCGTGGATTCGCTACCCGACACCGTCGTCTCCCATTCCGCTCATCCGGAATGAGGAACTGATCCTGATCCGTGCCGAGGCGAACAACAACAAGACGGCGCGCGATGCCGCCGCCGCGGCCGCCGATATCAACTTCATTCGCGTCAACTCGGGCGGGTATGCCGCCAACGCCGGGCTCTCGGGGGCGACCCAACAGGCGGTGCAGGACGAAATCATGATTCAGCGTAAGTACTCGTTGCTGTACGAAGGCCTGCGGTGGGTCGACATGCGCCGGACGGGACGGCTCAACCAACTCACCATTGACGTCCCGGCGACGGACCACATTTTCAGCACGCTGCCGGTCAACTCGTTCGAAGTTCAGGCTCGGCCGTAACAAACGAGTGATGGGGTGGAAGAACCGCCGGGCGTCGCCATGATGCCCGGCGGTTCGCTTTCTTGCTATATCGCTCGGACGATGCCGTGACCGTCGATCTTGGTCGAAAAAAAGCGTGTGCCGTTCGAGAGAGGCCTAAGGGGTCACGACCAGAACCGCCACCCGTCCGCCCATACCGTCCGGTACAGTCGGGACTCCGGGCGGAATGTCCCAGGCGTTGCCGTCGACCAGCAAGGTGAAGTGGTAGACTCCGGGCGGTAGCGGCAGGTGCACCACCCAGCGGTCAGGTCGGGTGATGTCGAGCGGCGTCGGCAACCAACTGTTCCAGTCGCCGGCGATCGCGACGTTCCGCGCGCCACGGCGCTCGAACAGGAGGATGACGCCGTTGGTGCCGCGCGTGACGACGAACCCGTTGCTGCGAACCACGGCGCTCTTCGAGGAACGGTGCAGCGGCAATTGTAACCGAGCCCCGGCGAACAAGACTCCGGTGGCGGGGAAGCCCTGGTACGGATCGGGCAGCACGTTTCCGCCGAGCACATTGACCGACCACGATGACGACAACCGGTAGTCGACCGAGAAGAGTGCTGCGGCTCGGGACACGTAGGTGGAGCTGACTCGGCCCATGGCCGTCAGCTGCGTCGTCCAGCGGCCGCGGTGTCGCGTCCAACTCCCCGTGATGTCGGTGTACCAGGCGCCAAGGAACCGGTTCGGCTCGATGCTCCCGGTGAGCGCCGTTGTATTCGAGGGATCACTCCACCACCCACGGATGCGCGTGTGCAGCGCGGTAACGGGACGCGCGTAGGTGATCCAGCCGGATGTTGGACCCGCACCGATCGCACCCCCCCCGTGCGGAGCGGCGTACTCGACCTCGCTGGTGACGGAACCGGACCCGCTCCCACCGCCTGCCCCCGGTGCGGTCCCGGTCAGCTCGGCGTCGGCACCCAGCCGCCATCGGCCGCTGAGGTTCTGGGCGACCCAGGTTCCGAAGCGAATCTGGCCGTACCCATTGGTGTGAGGTACAGCCGCCACGGTTGCCCCGAGCGATAACTGAACGCTCTGCGCGGCGTAGGTGAAATCGGGAGATAAGGAAAGAACACCCGTGGTCGAGCCGCCCGCAAACCGCACCGTTCCCAGCCCGGCTTGCGCGGAGACGGTGGATTGGCCGGAGGCGCGTGCGGCCAGGACGAGGCCAAGTGCGAGGACGGGGACTGCGACGGTTGGGCGACGCATGGGCCCCGAAAAATACGAGGGGGCGCAGCAAGCTGCGCCCCCTCGTGCGGTTCCAGATTGCGAGCCTTCAGGCCGTCTGGACGGTCATCGCCTCGGCATGCCGGCGGGTGAGCCGGGTGAGCCAGGCCAACACCGTGAGCTCGCCAGGAACGAACTGGTTGGCCACGGAGAAGGCCTCGAGAAACGCCTCCGAAACGGCTTGATCGGCGCGGGTGGATTCCCGCAAGATGCCGATCGCCACGGCGTAGGCCGTGCGCGAGTGCCGCGCCCATAGCTCATCCAGGGCCGCACCGTCCTTCGCCACCATACGCGCCACCAGATCCGAATCCGGCGTCATGCGGCGCTCGGCGGTTTCCTTCGTCACGCGGAAGTCCCCTCGAATAGTGTAAGGGTGCAGGTGAAGAGCCTTTACGGGGGGTCCGAGTAACGCGCTTGGAAGCCCCGCCGCCGCAGCGCGTTACCAAAGCCGCCTTCGGGAATCTTCAGGACGGTTGCCGGGGTGCCCTCGGCCTCCTAGCATCCCGCGTGGTTACTAGCGAGACCCAAGGAGACCGAGTGGACCAATCTGGCGCACCGTCCGACGGGTCGGTGGTGCGGGCAGTGCTGTCGGGCGATGTCGACCAGTTCTCGGTGCTGGTGCGTCGATACCGGGATCGTTACGCCCGCTATGCGGCCCACATGCTGGGGTCGATCGACGCGGCCGAGGACGCGGTGCAGGATGCGATGGTCCGGGCGTATACGCACCTGGCCCAGTGCCGGGAACCGGACAACTTCGCCGGCTGGTTCTTCCTGATCCTGCGAAACCGGTGCTTTGCCGAGCGCAGGCGAACGCGGTGGGAGAGCGACCTCGAGAATATCGGTGAGGTCGCGGCGCCGGAGCAGACAGAGTCGGCGCTAGAGCGGTCGGAGGCGGTGGAGGGTCTGCAGCGCGCGCTGCTGCGCCTCACCGCGGAGCAGCGAGAGGTGTTTGTGCTGAAGCATGTGGAAGGACTGTCGTACGATGAGATCGCCGGGCGGCTGTCGACGAGCGTCGCGGCATTGAAGATGCGGATGCATCGGGCGTACGATCGTCTGCGCGAGCTGCTGGAGGCGCCGTGAAGAATCGCGAATGGAATGACCAAATCAAGCAGGTGTTGGACGGTGAGCGGGAGCTGGAGTCTCTGCCGCCGGACCTGCGGCGCGATGCGGAGGCCGCGCGCCGGCTGCTGCTCGACGCGATCGACCGGCAGCCGGTGACCCTGTCGCCCGCGCTCGATGCGCGGATCATGTCTCGCGTGCGCAGTCGGGCCGCTGGCCGGTGGCCGCGGACGTGGCGCTGGTTGTCGGCGCCGACGATTCCGCGCTGGGCGATGCTCGTGCCGGTCGCCGCAGCGGCGCTACTCGTGGTGCTGACGCGCCCCGGCCAGCAAGCCGATCGCCCGACCCAGGCGCAGGCGGTTTATGTACGCTTCGAGCTGTACGCGCCCCGCGCGAGCCGCGTGTCGCTCGCTGGCACCTTCAATCGCTGGGACCCCGCGGCCACTCCGCTCGTGCGCATCGGGAAAGATGGAATGTGGACGGTGACCGTCGCCCTGCCGTCCGGACAGCACCAATACGGATTCATCGTCGACGGGCGGAACTGGGTTCCCGACCCCGCTGCACCGACGGTGGACGATGGCTTTGGACGGCGCAACAGCGTCGTCAGTGTGAATACGAACAACGGACGGATCCTGTGAAGCGGCTCTCGTTGGTCCTCGTGATGGTGGGGGGGCTCGCCCACGGCTTGGCGGCGCAAGGCGACGTGCGTGCGCGGCTCGTGGGTCGAGTTTCCCCCGACCTCCTGCAACATGTCGT
>DATFSB010000041.1:0-2911 GCA_035262825.1 Gemmatimonadales bacterium
GTTGTCGATGTGGAAGCACGCGCATTTCACGACTGACAGCGGGATGTCGGATTTCTTCTGGCCCCTGATCTTCCGCGGCATGGGACTGGGTCTGATCTTCGTGCCGCTCACCAATCTCTCGCTTTCCGATCTGCCGATGAGCCGGATCCCGAACGGGACGGGGCTCTTCAACCTGACGCGACAGCTCGGGGGGAGCGTGGGCATTGCCCTGTCGGCGACGCTGGTGACGCGCTTCGCCACGATCCACCGCGCCGATCTGATGGCGAACGTCACCGCCTATTCTCCGACGACGCAGGCACGGCTCGCCCTACTCGAGAAGGGTCTGGCCGCGCAGGGCGTCCCGGTGGGGCTGCTCGAGTCGAAGGCGACGGCGATCCTGAACCTGCAGGTGACGCGTCAGGCGTTGATGCTGTCGTTCGAGCAGCTGTTCCTGCTGTTCGGCGCCGTGTTCGTGCTCTCGCTGCCGCTGCTGCTCCTGATGCACAAAGCGAAGGGCATGCCCGGCGGAGCCGCGGCGGCGCACTGACATGACCTGGCAACAGATCGCGCGCCGGCTGCTCGTCGTCGGCAGCCTGTGGACGCTGCTCAACCTCTACGTCGGGTGGCACCTGCGTCCGTACGGCGCGGTCGCCGTCATCGCCACGGTGGTCCTGGCCTGGCTGCCGCTCGTGGCGTTCATCGTGGGCCGGTCGGCGTGGCGCGGCAAGCGCGCGCTCGAGTGGGCCGGCTACGTGGCGATGGGGCTGTCGTCGATGCTCATCGTCTTCTTCGCCACGGCCGACGTGCTGCACATGCACAATGTGACCACCGCGATTCTCGCGGGATCCGTCGGGCTGCTGCTCGTGGGAATGGTGCAGGCGCGCTTCCCAAGGGTAGTCCACGTCACCGTCCCGATCCGCAATCTCCCCGGGGATCTCGAGGGGTTCCGGATCGCGCAGCTCTCGGACCTGCACGTGGGACCGACGATCCGGCGCCGCTTCGTCGCGTCGGTGGTGGAGCGGACCAACCGGCTCGCCCCCGATCTCGTCGCGGTCACCGGGGACGTGGCCGACGGTCTCGTCCCCGAGCTGCGCGAGCACGTCGAGCCGCTGGGGAGTCTGCGGGCGCCGCACGGCACATTCTTCGTCACCGGTAACCACGAGTACTTCTGGGATGTGCGTGGCTGGACGACGGAGCTGGCGCGACTCGGCGTCGATGTCTTGCAAAATGAGCACCGGCTGCTGGTGCGGGGCAACGGACGGCTGTTACTCGCCGGGGTGACGGATCTTTCGGCGGCGTCGGATCCCGCCGGCGCTCTGGCCGGTGCGCCGGCGAGCGATGTCCGCGTGCTGCTGGCCCACCAGCCCAAGAGCGCCTATGCGGCGCGCGACGCCGGATTCGACCTGCAGCTTTCGGGACACACCCATGGCGGGCAGTACTTCCCGTTCAACGTGCTGGTGCGGCTGTTCCAGCCGTTCGTCGCCGGCCTGCACCGGCTGGAGCGGATGTGGCTCTACGTCAGTCGCGGGACGGGGTATTGGGGGCCGCCGCTGCGACTCGGGGCGCCTTCCGAGATCACGTTGATTGAGCTCGTCTCAGCATGAGCAGCGACCCGAAGGCCGCCGACGCCACGATGATGTTGGCGACGAGCACCGGCAGGGAGTGAATGAACGCCCCGTAGGTTCCCCACAGGACCGCAGCGACTCCCTGGATACGCCGCAGCGTGCCCGGCTGGCGGAAGAAGTAGGAGCTCGCAGTCATTGCCGTCGCGATCCAGCCGATCCAGTCGTACATCTCTGACGCTCCCGGGGTCGTGGGTCACCGACTTTGTCACCCGGAAATCTAGAGTGAGAGTGTGAATTCGTCGTGCGCCGGGTATTCCGCGACTGAAGTCGCGGCTCGGCGCTTCGCGACGCGCCATGAATGGCGTTCGTATCCAGCGTCTTTCAAGACGCGCCGCCGCAGGCGCCGAGCCCCGAGTTCACTCGGGGTGCCGAGGAGTCGGCGCCCGGTTACCATCCAGGTGCGTCGCAGGGAGGGGCCATGTCGCCGACGAGCGTGCAGGTAGGGCAGGCAGCGCCCGATTTCACGGCGCCGCGGACGGGCGGTGGAGAGCTGCGGCTCTCCGACCTCAAGGGGAAGAACGCCGTCGTGCTGTTTTTTTATCCCAAGGACGAGTCGCTGGGGTGTACCGCCGAGGCGTGCGCGTTCCGGGACTCGTACGACATCTTCGTCGACGCGGGCGCCGAAGTCGTCGGGGTCAGCAGTGACTCGGTGGACTCGCACGAGCGCTTCGCCGAGCATCACGAGCTGCCGTTCGTGCTCATTTCCGACACGGGCGGGGTGATCCGCCGGCTCTACGGCGTCAAAGCGAAGCTCGGCATCCTCCCGGGGCGCGTGACGTTCGTGATCGACAAGAACGGCATCGTCCGCCACGTCTTCTCCTCGCAAACCGATGCGGTGCGCCATGTCGAAGAGGCGCTGCGAACGATCACGTCCGTCTCCAGCTAGACCATAACCATAACTCATTATGCACGAGCAATTTAGCTCATGAAACTTTACAAACTTAACAACGTTAAGTATAATGACACAGTTAATTACGGCGAGGACTATGGGCTCGGTTGCACGACGGGAGCGCGAGAAGCTGGCGACGCGGGAGTTGATCCTCGACGCGGCGCGCGAGCTGTTTGCCCACGAGGGCTACGACGCCGTCACGATGCGCCGTATCGCGGAGAAAATCGAATACTCGCCCACGGCGATCTACCTCCACTTCGCCGACAAGGACACGCTGATCCACGAGCTGTGCGTCGCCGATTTCCTGGAGCTGGCGACCGCGTTCCAGCCCATCGCCCTCGTCCCCGATCCTATCGAGCGGATCAAGCAGATCGGTCGCGCCTACGTCGAATTCGCGTTGTCGCACCCCGATCACTAC
>DATFSB010000042.1:0-5068 GCA_035262825.1 Gemmatimonadales bacterium
GCCCGCTCTTCGTGTCGAAAACGTAGACCTCCTGATCGTAGCGCCCCGACAGCCACAGCTCCGAGCCGTCGACTGACACGTTCCCCATGTCCGGGCTGCCGCCGCCCTCGATCGGCCAGTTGGCCACGACGGCGCGGGTGAGCGGATCGACGACGCTGATGCTGCCGGGTCCGTGCGGTCCGGCATGCAGCGTGTGCCATCCGCGATTCGACACGTAGAAGAGTTTGCCGTCGCGGCTGGGATAGATGCCGTGCGTCCCCGGGCCCGTGGGGAGGAAGCCGATGCGCTTCAGCGAATCGGCGTCGATGATGTGAACGCCGTCCTCGAGCATGTCGGCGACGAAGAACACCTTGCCGTCGGGGGACAGCCGCACGTCCTGCGGCATCGACGGCTTGCCGGGATCGAGCTTCAGATACCCGGTGATCTTGTGCGTCGCCACGTCGAGCCGCAGCAGCTTGCCCGAGAACTCGCACGACGCGACGGCGAACCGCCCGTCCGCGGTAAAGTCCAGGTGATCGACGCCGGGGCAATCGACCTTCACCGAATCGTGCAGCGCCATGGTATGCGCGTCGCGGAAGTCGAGCCGCTGGTCGCGCTCGGCGACGACGACGGCGTACTTGCCGTCGGGCGTGAAGTAGAGGTTGTAGGGATCCTCGACGGGGACGCTCTTCCCTTCCTTCCCGGAGACGGGATCGATCGGGGTGAGGCTGTTCCCGATGTCGTTCGCGACCCACAGCGTGCGCAGGTCGTAGGACGGGACCACGTGCTGCGGCAGTGTCGAAGTCTCGAAGGTGCGCAGTACGCGGTGTTCCACCGGATCGATGACGGTGACACTCGCCGCGCCGCCGAGCGGAACGTAGACGAGCGGCCTGGCGCGCCGCGCGACGGGATCGACCATCCCTGCACCGGCGCCGGCGTAAATGTTGTTGCGATCGAGGGGCGGCGGCATGCCGGGCAGCAGCGTGTCGCGCCGCAGCGCGGCCGAATGCCCCGCCGTCGCCGAGTGGGCAGTGCGGCAGCCCGCGCCGAGGGCGGCGGCGAGCAGGAGGCTGGTGGCGGTGAGCTTCAGGATGCGCATCTGATCGTTCAAGACTCGGGAACGCCGCACGGGGTCACGGCCGACGAGAGACAATGTAGTGGCGGCGGGCCGTTTCGCAGGGTGCCATCCCCCGCGCCCCCCGCTTAGATTCGAGCGCCCGAGCACCCACCAGGGGAGTGCTCAGCCGACCGTTACCGTCAGGATGCGTTGCAATGCCGATTACCGCCACCAATATCCGCCGGGGCATGGCCATCATGTTCGAGGGTGAGCCCTGTCGCGTCATCGAGTTTCATCATCACACCCCCGGCAATCTGCGGGCCATGGTCCACGCCAAACTGCGCAAGCTCAAGACCGGCGTGACGGTCGAGCACCGCTTTCGCGCGTCCGACACCGTCGAAGAGGCGCAGCTCGAGACGCACGAGCTGCAGTACCTCTATCACGACGGGCATTCGTACCATTTCATGAACACACAGACCTACGAGCAGTACGAAATCGACGAGGAAGCACTCGGCGACCATTCCCAGTGGATGACGGACGGGATGGAGGTCATCGCGGAGTACTTCAACGGCCGTCCGATCGGCGTCGAACTGCCCAATGCGCTGGTGTTCCAGGTCGTGGAGACGGCTCCGGTGATGAAGAGCGCCACCAAGACCGCGTCGACGAAGCCCGCCAAACTGTCCAACGGCGTCTCGGTCAACGTCCCTGAGTTCATTCAGACCGGCGAGAAGGTGCGGGTCAATCCCAATACCGGGGAGTATCTCGACCGCGCGAAGTGACGCTCAGGCGCGGTGCACGGTCTGCGTGCTGCGCTGCGCCGTCGGCATCAGCACGAGATCGAGCACGTCGATGTGCTCCGGCAGGTTGACGACGTAGCTCACCACCTCCGCGACGTCGTCGGCGGTCAGCGGCCGCAGCCCCTGATAAACGCTCTTCGCCCGCTCGACATCGCCGTGGAACCGCACCACCGAAAACTCGGTCTCGACGAGACCGGGATCGACGCTCGAGACGCGCACCGGCGTCCCCACGAGGTCGAGGTGCATCCCTTCGGTGAGCGCGCGCACCGCGTACTTCGTCGCCCCGTAGACGTTGCCCTTGGGGTAGGTCTGGTGGCCGGCGAGGCTCCCCAGATTCACGACGTGCCCCCGCCCCAGCCGCACCATGTGCGGCAGCACCGCGCGCGACACGTAGAGCAGGCCTTTCACATTCGTGTCGATCATGCGATCCCAGTCGTCGGGGTCGCCTTCGTGCAGCTTGTCGAGCCCCGCCGCGAGACCCGCGTTATTGAGGAGAATGTCGGGCACGATGCCGTGCGCCACGAGCGCCGCGACTGCGGCGTCGACGGCGGCGCGATCGCGCACATCCACGACCGCGCTGCGCACCTGGATGCCGCCGCCATAGCGCTCGTGGATCTCTTTCGCTTCCCGCTCGAGCCGGTCCGTCCGGCGGGCCCAGAGGACGAGGTGCGCGCCATCCGCGGCGAACCGCCGCGCGCAGGCCAGACCGATCCCCGCGCTCGCCCCGGTGACGAGCGCCCACTTCCCCGCGATCCGTGCCGTCACGGCAATGGGTCTCCGACGATGCGCTTGGCGAGTGACCCCGCCGCGAACCGGTCGCCGGGGTCGACGTTGTTGACCAGGGCGACGGTCGCGACCGGGACGGGACCCGGGTAGGCCCGGGCGAACTCTTCCACTGTCATGCTGCGCGGCACCGTCACCACTTGCAGGTGCCACGGCTGCACGCCGAGCACGGCCGGATCGGTGAGACGGTCGAAGCTCGTCGTCGCGCGCCAGGCGACGTCCTTAAGGCCGGGATAGCGTTCCTGGCTCGTGATCGCGAGGATCTGATAGACACGACCTTCGAACCCGATATAGGTGGCGCGGCCGGCGACGGCGCCCTGCTCGGTCGTGGCGGTGAACTCGCCCGTGGTGGCTGGCAGGCCGCGAAAAGCGAATCGGGCCGGCGTGCCGGTCACGCCCTGCTGCGAGAAGAAGGCCGTCGCTGCCTGATCGGGCGTCGGCTGGCTGGCGACCGACAGCTGCACAACGGCATCCTGTCCCGGACTCAGCGCCTGCACCGCGTCGCGCCCATTCTGCACCGCCCATCCCGCCGGGAACGTGATCTGGAACCGCAAATCGGGGTGGACGAACACGCCGCCCCGCACGTAGCCGTCCCGCGGATTATCGCCGTACACCATGCCGTCGATGATCCGGAAGTACGCCTCGCGGTTCACGACGGTGCCGAGCGATTCCCTGGGGGTCGCGGCGATATCGCGATTGATCGCCTCCAGGCGATTGCCGGGATTGGGGTGCGTGGCGAGCCACTCGGGGATGCGGCTGCCGCTCGCCGCGGTCACGCGGTCGAGCAGCGTGAACACCTGCGGCATCTGCCGGCCGTCGTAGCGCTGGCGGCGCATGTAGCGGTAGCCGAGGTAGTCGGCCTGGCTCTCGTCGTCGCGGCTGTACTTGAGGAAGAGGAGGCCGAGTCCCTGCGACGCGGCCCCGGCGTAGCGCTGCAGCTTCGGCTCGATCACCGTGCCGAGCACGAGGCCGAGCTGGGCGACCTGCTGGCGGCTCATCTGCTGCACCGAGTGACGCGCCGTCACGTGTCCGATCTCGTGGCCCATGACGCCGGCCAGCTCCGCCTCACTGTTCAAGTGCGCCATGATGCCGCGGGTGACGTACACGTGGCCGCCGGGGATCGCGAAGGCGTTGACGACCGGATCGTCGATCACGCGGAACGTCCAGGGGAGGGTGGGCCGCTCCGAGGTACTGGCGAGCCGATTCCCCAGCGCGCGGACGTAGCGCTGCCGGCCGCTGTCGGGGTCGAGGCCCATGCTGGTGATGATTCCGGGGTCGGCCTGCAGGCCCATCTGCACTTCCTGGGACTCGCTGACGAGGGCCAGCTCCTTCTTTCCCGTGGCGGGATTGACGGCGCAGGCGGCGGCAAGGATGAGCCCGGCGAGACTCACGGGCAAGGAGTTGTTACGCATTCGTCGTGCTCCGGTTGAGGACAGAGCGCTGTGGCAACGCTTATGTTACGCCAACACCGGCGTCTGGAGGAGTGGTGGACCGGAAGAAGTTCCTGTTCGTGTCGCTCGACGGCCTGATCGCCGACATCGCCTGGCAGGTGGTGAAGGAAGGACATGAGGTGCAGCTGTGCACCGACAGCCAGAGCGAAAAGGAGATCGGCAACGGCTTCGTCCCCAAGACCGACGACTGGGAGAAAGAGGTCGAATGGGCCGACGTCATCGTCTTCGATGACGTCCTGGGTCAGGGGGGAAAAGCCCAGAAGCTGCGCGCCGCCGGGAAGCCGGTCGTGGGGGGCACGCCCTACACCGATCGCCTCGAGGACGACCGGGCGTTCGGCCAGCAGGAGCTCAAGGCCGCGGGTGTGTCGATCATCCCGCAGGAGAACTTCACGTCGTTCGACGACGCGATCGCCTTTGTCCAGGCCAATCCCAACCGCTACGTCATCAAACCGTCGGGAGAGGCGCAGAACCTCAAACAGCTGCTGTTCGTGGGCGAAGACGAGCACGGCGCCGACGTGATCCAGGTGCTCGAGGACTACAAGCGCGCCTGGGCGTCCCGCATCAAGGAGTTCCAACTGCAGCGGCGCATCGTCGGCGTGGAGGTCGCGATCGGTGCATTCTTCAACGGCAAGGAGTTCGTCCTCCCGGTCAATGTCAATTTCGAGCATAAGAAGCTGTTCCCGGGAGACATCGGCCCGGCGACCGGTGAAATGGGGACGGCGATGTTCTGGAGCGAGCCGAACCGCCTCTTCGCCGCTACGCTGAAGAAGATGGAAGGGAAGCTGAAGGAGGAAGGCTACATCGGCTACATCGACGTCAATTGCATCGTAAACTCGAACGGGATCTACCCGCTCGAGTTTACGGCGCGCTTCGGGTATCCCACGATCAGCATCCAGCAGGAGGGAATGCTGACGCCGATCGGTGAATTCCTGCACCGGCTCGCCGAGGGGTCGATCACCCGCTTCAAGGCGCGCTCGGGTTTTCAGGTCGGCGTGCGCATC
>DATFSB010000043.1:0-22792 GCA_035262825.1 Gemmatimonadales bacterium
ATCCCGAGCCGCGCGAGTGTGCCGTGCACGATCGGAAACAGTGCCGCGAGCGGAAACCGCAACACCGTGAGCAGGTCCGCCGCGCCCACGCGCGGTTTCACTTGTGCGGCCATCACCGGTCCGGTACCTTCACCGCGTGGACCTCAATTTGTTGAAACAGGCGGCGATCTTCCAGGACCTCGACGACGGGGAGCTGGCGCGCGTCGCGGAAGTCTGCCGGGAGCAGAAGTTCACCAGCGGGCAGTACATCTTCAAGGAAGGCGAGCCCGGCAACCGGCTCTTCATCATCTCCGACGGCGAGGTGCGGATCTCGCGCACCATTCCCGGCTCCGGCGAAGAGGCGCTGGCGATCCTGAAACCGGGGGCCAACTTCGGCGAGATGTCGATTTTCGATCGCTCCGAGCGGTCCACCGACGCGATCGCCAACAGCACGTGCACGCTGATCACCATCTCCCGCTCCGACTTCGAGCTGTTGCTCGATTTCAACCGCGATGTCGCCTACAAAGTGCTGTGGTCGGTCGTGCGGCTGCTCTCATCGCGCCTGCGCGTCACGAACGACAACCTCCGGTCGTTCCTCGCCATGTCCATGTTCTGAGGCGTGAAACGCCTCGCCTTCATCCTCGGGATGGGTCTCGCCCTGGCCGGGGGCAGCAGCTGTAACCCTTCGAGCGGCCCTTCCAGTCTCGCCCAGGTCCTCGTGAATCCCGTCCTCGACTCGATCTTCGTCGGGGACAGCCTCGGCCCGCTCACCGTCACCTACCTCGGCGACGACGGCCAACCGCAGCCCGCCGGCACCGTCACCTGGCAGAGCGGGGACGCCACCGTCATCTCGGTAGACGCGACGACGGGCAAGATCGCGGCGCTGAAGCCCGGCTTCGCGCTCGCGCTCGCCACCGCCCACGGCCACACCGGCGCCGCCCTGGTGGTCGTGTCGCGTGCGCTCCAGGTCTCCCTGCTGCTCGACACCCTCTACTTCATGCCCGGCGACACCTTCACCGTGCCGGTGCAGGTCGAGCACCAGGCAGCCGGCGTTCCCGCCATCTGGTTCAAGGCGATCGGAGGAACCAACGCCGTCTTCGCGATCGATTCCGCCACCGGCAGGGACAGCGCCAAGACGACCGGCGGACCGCTGCCGTTCCAGGTATTCGCGGCGCTGGGACCGGACACCGTCGCCGATACCGGGGCGGTACGGGTCCTGACCCTGAGCGACACGACCGGCGGCGTCGGATCGTACTCGATTCTCGGCACGGTCATCCGGCGGGTCAGCGTCCAGACCCAGGCGACGAATTATCAGCGCGTCGGGGATACGCTGACGTTCCGGCTGCGCGCGTTCATCACCCAGGGCACGGTGACGGCCGAGGCGGCCATCGTGACGATTCGGACCGGTCTCTCGGCGCCGGGAACTTCGCCGATCGATTCCCTCTCGAGGACCGAGCTGCCGAGCGCGGGGTTCGACCCGGTGTGCCGGCCCCCTCGTAACTGGGCGACCTGGTCGACGATCGCGACGGCCACGCCGATCGTCGCGTTGTCACGTCCTGGAGGATCGGTGACCGTCACTCAGGTCGTTCCGGTGACGGGCGGATTCGCGATCAGCGGCCGCTTCTCGTTCGTCGGGCAGCGCACCGACTTCTACACCGATCCCCTCGGCCGGCTGCCGATCCGCGGAACGTTCGTTGCTCCGCTCACCACTCTGACGGGCCGGTGCTAGCGACGAGCTGCGAGCATGTGTTCGCCGACCTCGGCGGCATCGCCCCCGGACGCCTGAGCGATGCGCAGGCGCTGGGCGCGCTGTCCCTCGCCGCCGCCAATGCCGCCGGCCTTCACCCCGCTGCCCCACCGATCACACAGGCCGGCCCCAACGGCGTCGTCATTGCGCTGGCGTGCCATGGCGGCCACGTCGCCATCCACGCCCTCCCGGAAACCGGAGTCTGCTTCGCCGATGTCGCCGCTGTCGGGAAGGCGCAGCCGCAACGCGGGCTCGACGTCATCATCCGCCGCCTCGACGCCCGCGACGTCCGCACCGACGCGCGGCACCGCACGCCGGCTCCTCAGGCCCCCTCGGCCCCTCCCACCCACTCGGAGCGCAGATGAACCAATGGTCCGGCTATGCCGCGGTGCCCCTGCGGCTCGCTGTCGGCGGAGTCTTTCTCCATCATGGCATCATGAAGCTGCAGATGGGCATCCCCGGGGTCACCGGATTCTTCCACTCGCTCGGAATCCCGTTTGCCGGCGTCTTCGCGGTCATCGTGACTGGCCTCGAGACGGTGGGGGGGGCGCTCGTGATCCTGGGCATCCTCACGCGGATCTGGGGGATCGCCTTCGCCGTGGAGATGGTCGTGGCGATCACGCGCGCGTTACTCCCCAATCATCAGAGCTTCGAGCTCGAGGGAATGCTGCTCGCCGGAGCGCTGAGCCTCGTGGCGCTGGGGGACGGCCCCGTGGCGCTGGGGATGACGCTGAAGAAGGGGTGACCCCGCTTAGTGCAGGATCCGCAGCAGGCCCGCTTCGGCGCTGCCGCGAATGAACGACTCCGCGTCGGTGGCGGAGATCGTGACCCCGGTGCGGGCCCAGTCGGCGGCGTCGTCCTTCATTTGATGGACGATCTCCTCCCACGTGCCTTCGTACACCCGTCCCGCGGTGGTCCGCACGCGGTGGATCTCTCCGCCGGCGCTTTTCTTCATCCCCGCCAGCTCGGTCAGCAGGGTGCCGAACAGCTCCAGTTGCCGCGGGTCGCGCACCTGGCCGTCTGAGCCGATCGCCTCGATCTCCGCCAGCAGCAGATCGTCCGGTGACGCATCGGCGGTCAGCTCGCCGAGCCGACTGTTCCACGGCTTCAGCTCGGGATCGTCTTCCTTGAGTTTGTAGACGCTGCGTTTCAATTCGAGCAGCCGCCAGATCGCCAGCGTGTCGACGTGGTCGTCTGGGGACGAGCGTTCCAGGTGGAACAGCGCCGCTTCGTACTCGCCGCGGTCGTAGAGCAGGTTGGCGAGGTAGATGCGCGCTTCGGCGTGTCCCGGCTCCAGCTCCAGGGCACGGCGCAGCCAGAACAGCGCTCCCCCCTCGTCCCCGAGTCGGTGCGAGGCGTATCCCACGCACGCCGCCGCCTCAGAGGAGTCGCTGTGCGCGGTCAGCGCGACCTCGAAGAAGCGGCGCGCCTGATCGAGCACCGACTCGCGGAACAGCGCCCGTCCCACCTGCAGCATCAGGTCGTGGTCGTCCTGGAAGCCGAGGCTCAGAATCCGCTCGAAGCAGGTCACCGCCCCCGCCTTGTCGCCCACCTTGAGGAGGACTTCCCCCAGGCCGGCGAGGGCGTCTTCATGATCGGGATCGAGGGTGAGGGCTTCTTCGAAGCTCTTGCGGGCCCACGCGAACTCCTCCCGGGCGAGGCGGGCGTATCCCATGCCGACATGGAGCTCGACGGCGTTGGGGTAGAGACTCAACCCCTCGCGGAGCACCTCGATGGCGTCGTCGTAATGTCCTTCATTGTACAGCTGATGCGCGCGGTCGTCGTATTCGTCGGAGCTGAGGAACGGTTCCCCAGTCATTCGAACGGGACCCCCTGGAAGGTTGCGCTATGATATGTGGTGGCGGGGAGTTACACAAGCAGGAATCGGATGTCAGGTGTCAGGTGTCAGGTAGGCGACCCTGACACCTGTCACCTGATCCCTGCCACCTTAGTTCGGCTTCTTCGTGGTGTCGGTCGTCGCCGGAGTGGCCGGCTTCATCTTCGACGTGTCGGCCGAGGACTTCGGCTTCGGCTTCGCCGCATGATGCGCGGTCGTCTTCGGCTTCGCCTTCGACGAGTCCGGCGTCTGCGACGGCGTCTGCGCGGCGGCGAGGACGGGAGCAGCCACGAGCGCCAGCGTGATGAGCATCTTCCGCATAGGTGTTGCCTCCAAGGTTGGACAACGCGGCCCACCGTGGACCGCTTCGGCGGTGAGACCCGGTTCCCGACCTTGGGGTCACACCCCGGTCAGGGGCGGTCGGGCCCGGGTTGGACGCGGCGGGCGCGGGACACGGTCGACGGCGCGGGGCGCGGCGGCGGCGGAACATTGGGGAGGAGGCTCTTCACGTGGGCCAGGGCGGCGGCGTGGGAGCGGCCGCGCTGCAGCTCCTGCACGGCGGCGGCGGCGACATCCAGAAAGCGCAATCCGCGTAGTCCGGACTGGGCCGCCGCGACGATCAGCTCCACCGAGGAGTCCTCGGCGAAGCGGTGGCCGACCAGGTCCGCCACGGCGTGCAGCGCCGGTCCGGTCGGCTCGCCGGGCAGCACCGCGGTCAGCTCCCCCACGAGCTCCGGCGACAGTCCGCGCGACAGCGCCGCCGCGACGGCGGTGACCTCGGCTGGATCGGTCGGCTGCGCCTCTCCTGCCTGGCGCAACAGCGCGCGCGCGACGCGCAGCTGGTCGGCGGAGGTGCTCACCGCCAGGACGATCTTGTCCGGCGCGACCCCTTTGGCGCCGCCCTCGAATGCCTTCTCGATCAGCGGCTGGGTGGGCAGTCCTTCGCGGTGGGCGGCGACCAGGATGGAATCGATCGCGGACAGGGCTGGCGGGGGGACGCGCCCGGCCAACCGCGTAAATCCGCTCTGAGCGGCGAGCGGCGTAGCGGCGGCCAGCAGGAGCGCGACCAGCCGCCGGGCGGTCACCGCGCCAGCGGCCGGACGAACAGCAGGGCGTTCTGGCGGCCGAACCCGTCGTCGACGTAGCGCCCCGCCAAGGGGTCCGTGACCCAGCGCTCGCCGTCCACCACGAACATGTACTCGTGCTCCCCGACGGGGAGGACGACGGAGCCGCGCCAGATGCCGTCGTGGTCGTCGTCGCGCAGCACCACGGCGCCGGGGCGCCAGTCGGTGAACGAGCCGACGACTTCGACGGACCGCGCATCCGGGAACCGCCCCACGAATTGGGCGATCCCTTCCTCTTCGCCGAGCACCGGACCCGGCCCGCGTGACGGGATGACCGCGATTGCCGCGAGCGCGGCGGCGAGGGCCAGGCTCCAGATCGGCCGCACCGCGATCGTGACGGCGTGCCGCTCGGTGAGCCACTGCGCAACGCGCTGTCCCAGCCGCAGCGGCGGCCGCCGCACCTCGGCCATCACCCGGGCGGCCACGCTACCCACCGGCGCCTCGGCGAGCAACCGCGCGGCACGCTGCAGAGCGGCGGATTGCTCGCGCTGCAGCGGCGTCAGGTCGTCGGACGGCAGCTCGCCGTCCAGCACCCGGTGCAGTTGCGGATCGATGTGCATCATTCGTACTCCTTCAGCGCTTCCAGCAAGGCCGCCCGGGCGCGGTGCACCCGCATCTTCAACGTCGGGATCCGCTCGCCGGTGACCGCCGCCATTTCTTCGTAGCTCATCCCCTCGACATGCTTCAGCAGAAACGCTTCCCGCTTTTCCGGCGACAGCGTCTCCAGCGCCCGCTCCACCTGCGCCAGCTGCTCCGCCCGTTCGGTCGCTGCTTCCGCATCCTGCGGGTCGGCGATCGGCGGGGCATCGTCGAGGGAGAGGTCCGACATGGAGCGGCGCGCGAGGTGACTGCGACAGCGATTCCCGACGATCCGATACAGCCAGCTCTTCAGCCGGCCCGGGTCGCGGCACGTGGCGAGATGGCGGTACGCCCGCACCAACCCTTCCGCCACCGCATCGGCCGCGGCGTCCGGATGCCCCAGCATCCGTGTCGCATACCGCAGCAATCCGGCTTCGTAGCGGCGGATCACGATGCCGAACGCCTCGGCATCGCCCCCCAGGACCTTGGCCACCACCTCTCCGTCGGTCGGCTCCCGGTCCGTTGCGGACAAGACCCCGGCCCCGATCATTCGGTCACGGTCGGTCACGCGTGGCCAATGCTTCCCGGGCGACCAGGAGAAAGCTCGAACCGCGCAGGCCTTCGCCCTGCACCGCGCCGGCGAAGGCCTCGAGCGTGGCCTCCGCGCGGCGGCGGTAGTCGGAAACGCCCGTGACCGCCGCCAGCCCGAGCAACAGATGTGCCGCCCAGGCGTTCGGTCCCGGCAGCATCTCGTCGAGCACCGGCTTCATACGGTCATCGACCACGGGCGCGTCGCTGACCGCAACGTCGAAAAAGCCGCCGGCGAAGTCGGCGAAGTCCTGGCTCAAAATCGCGGCGAGGTCCTTGGCGACCTCGAGGTAGCGCAGGCGACCCGTGGCGGTGTAGGCGGCGACACACGCATCGCCGATCATCACCTGATCCTGCAACAACCCGGTCAGCGTGCCGTTGGTGACGTGACGCACGCCGCGGCCGGGAGCGTAGACGCGCCGCAGCAGGGTGTCGAGCGCAGCGACCGCCCGCCGCTGCGCGACCGAATCGCGCAACGCATCGGCGGTGGTGATCGCCGAGCCGATGGCGTAGCCGTCGCGGTCCGCGAATACCTGGCGGCCGCCGCCGAACGTCAGGCCGCGCAGCAGCGCGGCGAGGTGCGTGCGACCGGCGTCGTAATATCGCGGCTGCGCCGTCGCCACCCAGGCCAGCGACAGCACGCGCGCCAGGGACGCGCGCACGATCTCCGGCGGCTCCTCGCTCGTCGCCGCGGCGACGGCCTCGGTGTCGAGCATCGCGTCGACGGCGGTGCGCGCGACCGCCAGCGCCGCCGTGTCGCCGCTGCGGATGTACTCGGTGACGAGCAGCGCCACCGACTGCGTGGAGGCGACGCCGGTCAGGGCGTGCCCCGACGCGACCGCGGAAGCGAGGCTCCCGCGCACGGCCACGACTTCCGCCGCGAGGGCTTGCGGCCGCAGCACGCCGTGGGCGCCGAGCGCGCGCGACAGCGCCAGCTGCCGCACCACCGCCGCGTGGCGCACCAGCACGTCGCGGCGGTCGCGGAAGTCGCGCGCGACATCCGGGAGCAGCTGCTTCAGGCCGCGGCCGGTGACGGGGTCGTCGGCCGGAAAGTAGGTGCCGCCGAAAAACGGCGAGCCGTCGGGAGTGAGAAAGACGGTGAGTGGATAGCCGCGCAGCCCCGCGAGCGAGAGCACCGCACCCTGATAGCGCTGCGCCACATCGGGTCGCTCGTCCCGGTCGACGCGGACCGGAACGAACAGGGAGTCGATCATCGCCCCGAGATCGGGATCGGAGTACACCTCGCGATCCATCACCGTGCACCAGCGGCAGTCCTCGGCGCCGACGTACAGCAGCACGGGACGATCGAGCCGGGCCGCCAGGGCGAACACCTCGCGGCTCCACGGCTGCCAGCTCACCGGCTGCCGGGCAGCGCGGGCGAGGTAAGGCGTCGCGGTGTGCGCCATCTGGTTCACCAGCGCGCCATGCTCGGACGCGCAGGCGGGCGCCACGAGCGCCAATGACCAGTAAAGGAAAGGGCGACGGTGCATGAGGGGTCGGCGGAATGTACATACCCGACCCGGCGGCCACCCGTTCCCCCACCTCCGCCTAGGGATGGATGACGAATCCCGCCGTCAGACTGGGAACGGTGTACAGCTCGTCCCCCGACATGAGCCGCCGATACGTGTAATCCACGCGCAAGGCGGTACGGGAATCGAACCGTACCACGAGCCCCACGCCGCCGCTGAATCCCGGCGCAGCGACGGCACCGCCCGCTCCCACGACCCCCAGGATACTCGCGCCCACGCGCGGCTCGAGTGTGAAGACCGGACCCACGCGCAGATTCGCGGCGAGCGATACATCGACGACACCCGCGAGCGCCTCGGCCGCGATGGCCTGGGGATACAGATCGATCGATACGTCGCCCCCGAAGCCGCCGCGGGGACTGAAGCGCGCTCCCAGCTCGAACAGGCTCGACTCCTGATCGATCGGCGTCGCGCCGGCTTGAAAGCTGACGATCGGACCCTGCGCGGCTCCCCGCGAGGCAAACAGCAGTACGACGGCGAACGTCACGACTACGCTGATATGGGCGCGCATCGGCGGCTCCGGTGAAGTGTGCGCCCCAACTTCACCGCGCCATTTCAAGTCGTTTTCAAGCGGCGCAAGTCGTTGTCCCGTGCTGTTGTGGCGGAGGGGCCATATGTGCGCGCCGTCCCCCCGCTCCCCGGTCGCTTCTGTGGGGTGTTATAGTTGGTCCGGTCCCGGGGCCGCTGTTCGACCCCGCCTTAAAAGCCCTGCCCTCCGGAGGAGACCTAATGGCCAAGGCTGGAAAGACCCCGATGGCGGCCGACGAGGGGTACTGCGTGAAGTGCAAGACGAAGCGCAAGATTTCGAACGCGCAGGAAGTCAAGATGGCCAACGGCCGACCAGCTCTCAAAGGAGTCTGTCCGGTCTGCGGCACGGGGATGTTCAAGATCCTGCCACCTAAGTGAAAACGAAGAAGGCCCGGGCGACCGGGCCTTCTTGTTTCTACTGCTCCGCCATGAAGGGGTAGGCGAAGTCCGTGGGTGGCGCGAAATTCTCCTTCACCACCCGCGGCGACACCCAGCGGATCAGGTTGAAGAGGCTCCCCGCCTTGTCGTTCGTCCCGCTGGCGCGGGCGCCGCCGAACGGCTGTTGACCGACCACAGCACCCGTGGGTTTGTCGTTCACATAGAAATTGCCCGCGGCGTAGCGCAGCGCGGCATGCGCCTGCGCCACCGCGCTGCGGTCGCGCGCGAAGATCGCGCCCGTCAGCGCGTAGGGAGACGTCGTATCGACCAGCGCGAGCGTCTCGGCCCAGCGCCGCTCCGGGTAGACGTGCAGCGTGAGCACCGGCCCGAAGATCTCCTCGCACATCGTACGGTAAGTCGGGTCGTCGGCCTGGAGCACCGTGGGTTGAATGAACCAGCCGTCTGTTCCGTCGACCCCGCCGCCGAACAGGATTTTCGCGCCGGCCGCGGACCGCGCACCCTCGATGTAGCCCGAGATCTTGTCGAATGCTTTGCGGTCGATCACGGCTCCCATGAAATTGCGGAAGTCGGCGGGATCGCCCACCCGCATGCGCTCGAGCATCGCCCCCATCCGGTCGCGCACGGCGGGCCACAGCGTGTCGGGGAGATAGGCGCGCGAGGCCGCTGAGCACTTCTGGCCCTGGTACTCGAACGCGCCGCGCACGATCGCCGTCGCCAGCGACTCGGGATCGGCGCTCGCATGCGCCACGATGAAGTCCTTGCCGCCGGTCTCCCCCACGAGGCGCGGGTAGTCGCGGTAGGTGCGCAGGTTCTGCGATACCGTCTCCCACAACGATTGGAACACCTCGGTCGAGCCGGTGAAATGAATGCCCCCGAGGTGGCGGTCGGCGAGCAGCGCCGCGCTGATCGGCGCGGCAGGCCCCGGGAGGAAGTTGATCACGCCGGGCGGCAGGCCGGCCTCCTGCAGCAGCTTCATGATGAAGTAGTTCGAGTAGACCGCGGTCGCGGCCGGCTTCCACACGACCGTCGTCCCCATGATCGCCGGTGAAGCGGAGAGATTGCCGCCGATCGAAGTGAAATTGAACGGACTGATGGCGTAGACGAATCCCTCGAGAGGACGGTAATCCATCAGGTTCCACGTCCCCGCCGGCGAGAGCGGCTGCTCGGCGTGGATGCGCTCGGCGAAATGGGCATTGAACCGGAAGAAGTCGATCAGCTCGCACGCCGCGTCGATCTCCGCCTGGTGCGACGTCTTGCTCTGTCCCAGCATCGTCGCGGCGTTGACCGTCGCGCGGTATTTCCCGGCCAGCAGGTCGGCGGCCTTGAGAAACACCGCCGCCCGCTCCTCGAGCGACGTCCGCGCCCAGTCGGGCCAGGCCGCGCGGGCGGCCGCCACCGCCGCGGCGATCTCCTTCGGACCGGCCTGGTGCACTTTCGCGAGGACGTGGTGGTGACAATGCGGCATCACCGCATCGGCCGTCTGACCGGTGCGGACTTCATTGCCGCCGATGATGAGCGGAATCTCGATCGGCCGGGCACTCAGCTCGCGCAGGCTGCGCTTCAGCTCGTCGCGCTCCGAAGTTCCGGGCGCGAACGACTTCACCGGCTCGTTCTGGGGGACGGGGATTTTCATATTGCAATCTATACTGCGTTACAAGCTCATCGCTGCAAGTCCCGAGAACAGTTGCGCAGACGGCGAAGTTACGAGTGGTCTCAAGAACGCAGCTGCCGGGATCAACCGGCGACTGGCACCCGGGAGCCTCTGGCGACTTCGCCGTCTGCGCAACTTGTCTTGTAGCTGCCTCTCATGTCCGGCAAACCGTGTTAATGCGTCCCCCTCCCCTTGACCATCACGCTGTCGGAGATCCGCGTGGCCGTCATCGGCTGCACCACCCGCTTCGTCCCCCGGGGAATCATGCCGTCGAGATTGGCGAGCTCCACCGCGCTCACCGCCATGACCGTCGACGCCTGCCGCAGGTCCCAGTCGATCGCCTTGTCCCAGGTGTCGGATTGGGAGTGATGGGTGTGGTTGTAGCCGCGGGTGATCTGGTTGAAGTTGAATCCCGGCACGCCGTAGGGCAGGAACGACAGATGATCGGTGCCGCCCTTCATCGCGTCGGTGACGGTGTCGGCGTTTAGGTCATGGACCGGCCGCAGCAGCGCCCGCCACAGGTAATAAAGATCGGGCCGGCCCTGCAGCGCCTGTCCCGTGATCGCTCCCGCACCGTTGTCGAGCACGATCACCGCCTGGATCGAATCGGCCTCTGCCGCGTGCGTCTCGGCGTATTTGCGCGAGCCGATGAGCCCCTGCTCCTCCCCGGTGAACAGAATGAACCGGATCGTGCGCTTCGGCTTCACCCCGGAGCGCGCGATGATCCGCGCCGCTTCGAGCGTCGCCATCGAGCCGGTGCCGTTGTCGGTCGTGCCGCTGCCCAGGTCCCACGAGTCGAGATGTGCACCGACGATGACGACCTGCCCGGGCAAGGTGCTGCCTTTGATGTCCGCCACCGTGTTCCACTGCGGCACCGAGTCGGTGGTCATCATGTTGCTGATGCTGGCCTCGATCTGCGGGGTGGCGCCGCCGGCGAGCAGGCGATCGAGCATCGCGTACTCTTCGTGCGCCACTACGATCCGGGGATAGGGGTAAATCCGGTTCGGCGAGCCGCTCATATTGAGCAGGTCCTGCTCTTTTCCGGCGTCCACGATCTCGCCCAGGGCTCCGGCGTTGCGCAGCAGGAACGGAAGGTCGTTACGGAACTGAGTGATCGCCGCCCGCTGCGCGGAATCGAGTCCCGGGGGGAGGCCGAACAGCCGCCGGAACGAATCGCGCTGCCGGGCCGAGTCGGCGGCGGTCATCGCGGGCCCGTCGTTGTTCCAGACCATATTCGGGGCGGCGAGCATGACCCACGCCCCCTTCACCCGCGCGCGATTGGCCACGAGGCTGTCCGCGTTGGAGACGTCGATCCGCACCACCGGCCCGCGCACCGGCTTGCCACCCGTCCCGGGGCACCATGCCCAGCTCGCCGCGACGAGATCGTGGCTGCGCGGGGCCACCAGCCGCGCCCACATCGGGCCGCGCGTCCACGTCCCGCCGAAGTTCCACTGTTCGAGGTGGGCGCTCAGACCGTAGTCCTGAAACCGCCGCAGCGTCCAGTCGTTGGCCGCGCGGGCCGCGGGTGAGCCGGTGAGACGCGGTCCCAATACGTCGGAGAGATAGGAGAGGTTCTTCATTACTTCGGAGCGGTTCATTCCTTCGTCCTGCAGAGTGCCGACACCGGCGGTGTCGACCGTCAGCGTCTGCTGCCCCGCCAACGGCCCCGCGAGGCAGCACGCCAGGACCGGAAGGATTCGAGAACAGGACAATCGCATACGCCACCCTCGAGATGAGCGTGAGCAGAAAACCACGGAAGATGACGGCGGGACTCCCTTACATCTTTAAGTATCGGTCGGCGGGGTCCGGGACGCTACGCCGCGCTGCGGGGGAATGGGGAGGGTGATGGTGAAGGTGGTGCCGATCCCCTCCGTCGACTTGAGGGACACCGTACCGCCGAACACGTCCTGCGCCACTTTGCGCACCACCGTCAGTCCGGCGCCGCCGACGCCCCCGCCCTTGGTGGTGAACCCGGGCTCGAACACGCGGTCCACGAGGTAGGCGGGGATACCCACTCCGCGGTCGCTGACCGACATCCGCAGCGTGTCGCCTTCCCGATCGAGCTTCAGCGTGATCGGTCCGCGGCGCTCCCGGGTCGCTTCCGCCGCGTTGCGGACCAGGTTGATCATGAGCTCGTATAACAGGTTGGGGTCGCCGTTCAGATGCACGGTGTCGAGTGCCGTCGACAGCTCGAGCTCGGTTCCCGCCTGACGCAGCACCCGGCCTTCGAGGGCAATGACCGAGCGCGCCACCCGGATCACGTCGAACCGCTCGCGACCCCGCACCGTGCCGCGGGCCCGGTCTTGCACTGCCTGCAGGAAGTCGAGCGCCCGGTTCAACGCCTCCAGCACTTCTCCCAGCTCCTCCAGCAGCTCGAGCCGCCGTGGGACGGGAAGATCCTCCATGCGGCCCAGGGACTCCATCGTGAGCTGCAACCCGGCGCGCGCGCCGGTGAGGGGGTTCTTCGCTTCGTGGGCCACCACAGAAGGAAGGGCGAGGAGGTCTTTCAGGGGATCGGTGGAGATTGCCGGGGCACGTTCGACCCCGAACGTTTCGCGACGATCGGATAACCCGACACAGAGTCCCGCCAGCTCGAGGGTCAGGCGGGCCGAGCTGCGCCGTTCCTTTCCTCCCGGCGGCCCCGCGGCGGGTCGCATGCGCACGGGGGCGATGACCCACGGGCCATCGGCCGGGACGCGAGCCCCCAGGTAGCGACTGCCATTGCGGATCGGCACACCCCACTTCTTCAGGGTGTTGTCAAGATCGACGTGGTTGATGGGGAGACGGGGTACTTCGTCGCTGGAGGCCCGGGGAATCAGGGTGGGGCCGTCAGCGACCTCCCAAAGGGTCACCGGCCGGCCGTCGAGAGCTACGCTCGCTTGCCGGAGGATTTCTCCGGCATTTCCTCGAAACGTCTCGATCTCTACCCCCGGCGTACCGTGGGGAGAACCATTTTGACCCGGAAGAGCGCACCTAAAGTAGCAACTATGCCGCGCAAAAGGTACAATCACAGTCTTCCTGAAACCCCCGGAGGTCCTCTCATGCCGTCATTTCGTCGGTCCGCGTCGTGGATACTGGCGGGTTTGGCACTGAGTTGTGGCGGTGGCGGCGGGGGGACGCCGCCGGGACCAACACCTTCAGTAGTGGCGAAGACAGCAGGGGACAACCAGGTCGGCCCGGCAGGGGGGGCGCTGGCGACCGGGCTCGAGGTGACCGTAAAGGACGCCTCCGGTAATCCGCTGGCCGGCATCAACGTTGCCTTCGCCGCGGCCAGCGGCGGCGGCTCCGTCGCGCCCACCAGCGCCAGCACGGGTGCGGACGGGAAGGCGACCACCACCCGCACCCTCGGTCCCGGAGCGGGCACGCAGACGACCACGGCGACGGTGACCGGGGTTACCCCGGCGTCGTTCTCCAGCGTCGCCACGATTCAAGGCGCGGTGACGATCGCCGTGAGCGGCTTGGCCGCGCGCGGCGACACCGTCAAGGCGTCTGTACCGGCCCTCGCCGTCCTCGTGAAGGACCAGAATGGGGCCGCTGTCGGCGGGGTCATCGTGAACTGGTCGGTTTCCGGAAACGGGCACCTCACCCAGACCGTCGACACGACGGATGTCGCCGGCTCTTCGAGCGTGACCTGGACGTTCGACTCCGTCGCCGGGGCCCAGACCGCCCAGGCAACCGTCACCGGGCTCGTCGGCTCACCGATCGTCTTCACCGGAACAGTGGGAGCGGGCGCTGGCGTGTCGATGGTATCCGCCGGCGGCGACAACCAGACCGGGAATACCGGTTCGGCGCTCGCCAACCCTTTGCAGGTGAAGGTCTCGGATCAGTTCGGAAACGGAGTCCCTGGAGTGACGATTGCGTGGCTGTCGACGAGCGACTCCGCGTCGGTCGCTCCCACCAGCTCGATGACCAGCGCGAGCGGCATCGCGCAGACGGTGGTAACGCTCGGGGATACCGCTGGTCCCGTGACACTCACGGCGACCAACGCGGCGCTGACAGGCTCGCCGGTGACGTTCCATGCGACCGCACAGACGCCGCCACCGGTTCCTACCACGGCCGACGTGGATATCGGCGACGACTTCTTCAAGAGCGTCCTCAACATGAGCCGGAATCCCGCAGTCGATACGGTCGCGGTCGGAGGAACGGTGACTTGGACGTGGCGCGGTGTGGCCAACCACAGCGTTCAATCCACCGGCTCGCCCAGCTTCACGAGCAGCACGATCAAGGCGAGCGGGACGTACTCATTCACGTTCAATGCAGCAGGTACCTACCACTATGATTGCGCCGTCCACGGCGTCGCGATGACGGGCATCATTGTGGTGAAGTAGGGCCGCACCGATGTCGACGGTGGCGGGGGACAGCACGCTCCCTCGCCACCGTCCGTTTCGGGATAGATTTCTCCCGCCTTGTCCCGCGAGGGTTCGTCGTGGTCCGTCCGACTGTCCTGGTGCTCGTTGCCGCTCTGGCCTCCCCTCTCTCCGCCCAGCAGAACACCACGATTCACGGCTTTCCGAACGCGCTGCAGGACAGCGAGCGCCGCCACGAGGCGGTGGTGCGCGCCGTCCCGAGCCGCGACACCCTGCGCGCCCTGGTGCGCCTCTACGCCGCCGTCCCGCACGAGGCCGGCACCGAGCGCTCGCGCCACGTCGCCGAGTTGATCCTGGCGCGCTATCGCGCCCTGGGGTTCGACGCGCACATCGAGCAATTCGAGGCGTTGATGCCGCGTCCGGTCGTGCGGCGCCTGGAGCTCGTCGCGCCAACTCAGTACGTGTCGCTGCTGCGTGAGCCGGCCCTCGCTCGGGATCCGACCTCGGGACAGATCGACCAGCTGCCGACGTTCAACGCCTACGCGGCCGACGGCGACGTCACGGGCGAGCTGGTGTACGTCAATTACGGCCGTCCCGAGGACTACCACGTCCTCGACAGCCTGGGGATCAGCGTGCGCGGCAAGATCGTGATCGCGCGCTACGGGCAATCGTGGCGCGGCATCAAGCCAAAGGTCGCCGCCGAGCACGGCGCGGTCGGCTGCATCATCTATTCGGATCCGAAGGACGACGGCTTCTGGGTCGACGACCCCTACCCCACGGGACCGATGCGCCCGGCGACCGGCGTGCAGCGCGGCAGCGTGATGGACATGCCGCAGTATCCGGGGGATCCCGAGAGCCCCGGCTGGGCATCCGTGCCGGGCGGCCGGCGCCTGACACAGGCCGAGGCAACCACCCTCATGAAGATTCCGGTGCTGCCCATCGGCTACGGCGACGCACTGCCGCTGCTGCGGTCGCTCAAGGGACCGGTGGCGCCCGACGCATGGCGCGGGGCGCTGGCGATCACTTACCACATCGGCAGCGGTCCGGCCCGTGTGCACCTCGTCACCAGGTTCGATTGGAAAACCCGCCCGCTCTACGACATCATCGCGACGGTGCGTGGCGCCACCTGGCCCGATCAGTGGGTGATCTACGGCAACCACCACGACGCCTGGGTGAACGGCGCCGAGGATCCGATCTCGGGACAGGCGGCGCTGAACGAAACGGCACGGGCCATCGCGGCGCTGATGAAAACCGGGTGGCGGCCCGCGCGCACCATCGTGTTCGCGTCCTGGGACGGTGAGGAATGGGGGCTGCTCGGCTCCACCGAGTGGGCCGAGGCGCACGCCGACGAGCTGCGCACCAAGGCCGTCGTCTACTACAACTCTGACACCAACGACGCGGGTTGGCTCGAGGTCAACGGGTCCCACGCCCTGGAGCGGTTCGTCATGGAAGTGGCGCGCGACATTCCCGACGCCAAGGTCGCGAAGAGCGCGCTCGCGGCACGGCTCGATCACGAGCGCTCGCAGCGCACCGCGAGCGACACGTCGAGCGACACGACGTTCACCATCGGCGCGCTCGGCTCGGGGTCGGACTACACCGCGTTCATCGATCACCTCGGCGTTGCCGCGCTCAACATCCGATATGGCGGCGCCGCGCACAGCGGCATTTACCATTCCATCTACGACAGCTACACCTTCTACGAGCGCTTCCTCGACACCGGGTACGTCTATGGCGTGACCGAGGCCCAGACGATGGCCACGGCGATCCTGCGCATGGCAGATGCACCCCTGTTGCCGTACGAGTTCCGCGCCGCGGCGCGCACGTACCACAAATACGCCGACGAGATCGGCAAGCTCGCCGGCGGCAACGATACCACGAAGGGACTCGACCTTTCCGCGGTGCGCACGGCACTCGGGCATCTCGACAGTGCCGCGGCCGTCTGGGAGCGGTCGAGCGCCGCGCTGGACGGCGCCGCGGGCGTGGAACGGCGCGCCGCCGCGCTCGCCCAGGTGAACCACCAGCTCGCACTCACGGAGCAGGCGCTCGCCGATTCGGGCGGGCTGCCGCGGCGGCCCTGGTTCCGGCATCTCGTCTACGCGCCGGGCGCGTACACGGGATACGGCGTGAAGACGATGCCGGGCATCCGCGAAGCGGTGGAAGCGCGCCGCACCGCGGAAGCGCAAGACCAGGCGGCGCGGGTCGCCCAGGCGATCGACCGCTACGCCGCCGCCATCCGCGTCGCGGCGGAGGCGCTCGATCACGCACTGCAGTAGTATTGACACCCTCGGAAGCCGCGGATACCGTGGGGCGACCACAACCCGAACACAGGCGAGCCGTCCATGAGCACTCCTCCCCCGCGCATGTCCATGCCCCGGTCGTCCTTCGCGATCGCCATGAAGGACTACACGCTGATTCGACCGGGCATCGCCGTGACGATCAGCGCGGCGACGCTGGTGGCGGCGCTGATCATCGGCGTGCTGCTCATCAAATCGCTGGCCCACGCGTCCGCGACCGTCAGCCGGGGCGCGCAGGCGAGCGAAATGCTGCATCGCTACAACGCTCGCTACGAGGTGTGGCGCAGCATGGCGACGAGCTCCGACCCGATGTACAAGGGAGCCGAAGCGGTCGCCCAGCGCGACAGCATCCGCGCCGGGCTGCAGGGTGAGCTGTCGCGCTTCGGGGCGTCGCAGGCGAGCACCCAGGAGAAGGATCTCGTCCAGCAGGTGCTCGAAGGACTGTCCTCGACCGACGCCGCCACGACGACGAAGGCCCGTCAAGCGATGATCGTGCTGCTGCACGACCAGGATACCGCGCTGTTCGACGCCGCCGAGGCGTCGCAACGCGGCGTCCTGCTCGCCGCGGTGCTGCTGGCACTCACGATTCTCGCGGCGGGCCTGTTGATCGTGCCGATGGCCTGGCTCTACGTCCGGTACAAGCGCGGCGCGGCCATCGAAGTGAAGGTCTGACGAGGTGGTGGAGGGACCCCGTGACCGCGAGCGTCTCCGTACCGTCGTCGTCACCGATGCCGACGAGCTGGCCACTTTGCTGGCCGACCGGATCGTCGCCACGATCCATCGCGCCTCCGCCGCGACCGGCCGCTGCGTGCTGGGACTGGCGACCGGCAGCACGCCGCTCGGCGTCTACCGCGAGCTGATCCGCCGCCACGCGGCGGGGGAAGTCGACTTTTCCCGCGTCGTCACGTTCAACCTCGACGAGTACTACCCGATGTCGCCGGAGAGCCCGCACAGCTACCGGCGCTACATGTGGGAGAATTTCTTCGCCCACGTCGGGATGAAACCCGAGCAGGTGCATCTCCCGGCGGGCGACACGCCGATCGATCGCGTCCCCGAGGCGTGCGCCGCCTACGAGCGCGCCATCGCCGCCGCGGGCGGCATCGATTTCCAGCTGCTCGGCATCGGCCAGAGCGGCCACATCGGCTTCAACGAGCCCGGCTCGGCGGCCGATTCGCGCACGCGGATCGTGACCCTCGACAGCCTCACTCGCAAAGCGGCCGCCGCCGACTTTTTCGGCGAGGACAACGTCCCGCGCGAAGCGATCACGATGGGCGTGGCCACGATCCTCGAGGCGCGCGAGATTGCACTGATCGCCACCGGCGAGCACAAGGCGGCGATCGTGCGCCGCGCGGTCGAAGGAGAGCCCTCCCCCGACGTCGCCGCGACGTTCCTGCACGGACATCCCGGCGTCACCGTCTACCTCGACCTCGCCGCCGCCGCGGAGCTGACGCGCATCCACACGCCGTGGGTGCTCGGGCCCGTCGACTGGACGCCGGCGCTGGTCGAGCGCGCTGTCGTTTGGCTCGCCGAGCGGACAGGGAAGGCGATCCTCAAGCTGACGTCGGCGGACTACACCGAGCACCACTTGAGCCCGCTGCTGGCGCGCGCCGGGTCGCCCGGTCCTTTGAACGGCCAGATCTTCAACCGGCTACGCGACAAGATCCGCGGCCGGCGCAAGCTGCCCGAAAAACGCCACGTCCTGGTGTTCTCGCCGCACCCCGACGACGACGTGATCTCGATGGGCGGCATTCTCCGCAAGCTGACCGAGAATCAGAACGACATCATCGTCGCTTACATGACGAGCGGCAACATCGCCGTATTCGATCACGACGTGCGGCGGCAGCTCGATTTCACCGAACGCGCCGCGCGGGCGCTCGGCGCCGATCCCAACGCGGTGGGACGCGTGCAGCAGGAGGTGCTGTCCAATTTCGCGGGCAAGAAACCCGGTGACGTCGACCTGCCGGTCGTGCAGGACCTGAAGCGCTACATCCGGGAATCGGAAGCGATCTCGGCGCTCGAAGCCGTCGGGCTGACGGCCAAGTCGGCCCGGTTCCTCAATCTGCCCTTCTATCGGACGGGGGAGGTCCGCAAGCTGCCCATTGGCGAGGCCGACGTGGCGATCGTCCAGCGCCTGTTCGAGGAGGTGCGACCCGACTTCGCGTTCGTCGCCGGGGACCTCTCCGATCCGCACGGCACCCATCGCATGTGCAAGGCGGCAATCGATCAGGCGCTGGAGCGCCTCCCCTCCGTCCGGCCCGAAGTCTGGCTGTACCGCGGCGCGTGGCAGGAATGGCCGATCACCGAAGCCAATGTGCTGGTGCCGCTGTCGCAGGACGAGCTGCGAGCCAAGATCCTCGCGATCTTCAAGCACCAGTCCCAGAAGGATACGATGCCGTTTCCGGGGGGCCACGACGAGCGCGAATTCTGGCAGCGCGTCGAGGCGCGCAACGTGGAGACCGCCGCGCACGCCGACAAGCTCGGGCTGCCGGAGTACTTCGCGATGGAAGCCTACCGCGTCGAGCGGGCGCCGGGAGCCTAGCGGAACAGTTTCACGGCCGTCTGCAGCGTCTTGTAGATCCCCCACCCGAGCGGAATCGCGACGAGCAGCCAGGCGACGGCCACCGCCGCCCAGCTCGTTGCGCTGGGTTTCTCCATCATTCCTCCGTTCCCGTCACCGCCTGCCCGCGAGCTCCCGCGTCAGCTGCTCGTCGGTCATGTAGTACCGCTCCGCCACCGGCCGCACACGGGCATTGGCGATGAATCCGATGACCAGGAGGCCGGCGAGGACGTACATCGTCGTGTTGTAGGCCTGGGCCGCGGGCACGCCGCGGTCGATCTGGAATTCCCGAATGTAATTCACGAGGATCGGACCGAGGATCCCGGCGGCGGACCACGCCGTCAACAACCGGCCGTGGATGGCGCCCACGTGCACCGTGCCGAACATGTCCGCGAGATACGCGGGGATCGTCGCGAAGCCGCCGCCGTACATCGTCAGGATGAGGCAGAACAGGGCGACGAACAGCGGCACCACCCCGGCCCGGCCGGCCGACGGCGCGGAGCAATACAGCACGAATCCCAGCGCGAAGAAGATGAAATAGGTCCGCTTGCGCCCCAGATAGTCCGACAGCGACGCCCAGAAGATCCGTCCGGCGATGTTGAACAGACTGAGGAGCGCGGCGAAGCCCGCGCCGATCGTGGCGACCTGCGTCTTCTGATCTTCGCTGAGATCGCGCAGCGCGCCGGCGACGCCGATCAGCCTGCCGCCGAACACCTCCTGCAGCATCGGCGAAGCCATGCCGATGACGCCGATGCCGGCGCTCACGTTCATCCACAGGACGACCCACAAGAGCCAGAACTGCCGCGTCCGAACCGCCTGGTTCACGTGCACCTGGCGCGCGGTGATCATCCCCTGTTGCCGCGGCGCCGGCGGCGTCCACCCGGGCGGCTGCCACCCGGGCGCCGGCAGGCGGTAGCCGAACGCTCCCGCCAGCATCGCCACGAAGTAGATCACGCCCATCGTGACGAAGGTTTCCTGCACTCCGACCGAGGTCGGGGTCTTGAAGTGATTCATCAGCAGGTTGGCGAGCGGCGAGCCGATCATCGCGCCGCCACCGAAACCCATGATCGCCATTCCCGTCGCCATGCCGCGGCGGTCGGGGAACCACCTGATCAGCGTCGACACCGGCGAGATGTATCCCAGCCCCAGGCCGCAACCGCCGATCACCCCCGAGCCGATCCACAGGAGCAGGATCTGATGGGTGCGCACGCCCAGCGCGGAGATCAGGAAACCGCCGCCCCAGCAGAACGCCGCGGCGACGCCGGCTTTGCGCGGACCTTCGCGCTCCACCCAGCGGCCGAACACCGCCGCCGAAGAGCCGAGGAAGACGAAGAAGAGTGTGTACATCCACCCCAGCGTGCTGATCTTCCAGTCCCCGGGCGCCGAGGCGGTGATCCCGATAGCGCGCGACAGCGGCAGCCAGAAAACGCTGAAGCCGTACGCCATGCCGATGGAGAGGTGAATGGCGAGAGCCGCCGGGGGGACGAGCCAGCGGTTGAAACCAGTGCCCGCGGTGATCCGTTCCTTGGACAACAGTCCGGAACTCACTCGGCTGCTCCCTTCGAAGCGGCCTAACGATGGCGTCACCTCATGTATCACGCTAGAGTCCTGCCATGACTGTGACGACTGCCGACGCCGTCCCCCGCGCGACGGCCGCGGCGCGACCGTCGTTCCCGCCGCACCTCGCGGCGGTGCTGTTCGCCGCGACGAGCGTCGTCGTCGGCGTGATCTGGGACATTTCATGGCATCGCTCCATCGGACGCGACACCTTCTGGACGCCGGCGCACATGGCGATCTACCTCGGCGGCATCGTCGCCGGCGTCGCCTGCGGGTGGCTGGTGCTGCGAACCACGTTCGCCGGGACCGAGGCGGAGCGCCACGCGAGCGTGCGCTTCTGGGGATTCTCGGGTCCCCTCGGGGCCTGGGTATCGATCTGGGGGGCGATCGCGATGATCACCTCCGCGCCGTTCGACAACTGGTGGCATAACGCATACGGGCTCGACGTGAAGATTCTTTCGCCGCCCCACGTGCTCCTGGCCCTCGGCTTCACCGGTATTCAGGTCGGCGCCCTGCTGATGCTGGCGGCGCGGCAAAACGATGCCGCAGCGGACGACCCCAACCTGCGCGCCTACCGCTGGTGGTTCGCCTACGCCGCGGGATTGCTCGTCGCCAACCTTGCGATCATGTGGATGGAGTCGATCGGATTCCCCAACCACGCGCACACGGCGGCGTATTACAAGATCTGCGCGGGTGCCTTTCCGATCCTGCTCGTCGCCACGGCGCGCACCTCGACGCTGCGCTGGCCCGCGACGACCGCTGCCGCCGTGTACATGGCGGTGAACATCGTCATGCTGTGGGTGCTGCCGCTGTTTCCGGCGACGCCGAAGCTGGCGCCGATCTACAACGCGGTGGACCACTTCGTGCCGCCGCCGTTCCCGATCCTGCTCGTCGTCCCGGCCGTCGCCATCGACCTCGTGCTGCGCCGCGGCCCGGAGAACGACTGGGCGCGATCGACGCTCATCGGCATCGGCTTCGTGCTGCTGCTCCTGGCCGTGCAATGGTACTGGTCGATCTACCTCGTCAGTCCGGCGAGCGAGAATATCGTGTTCGGCGCCCGGCGCTGGAATTACAACGTGCTGCTGCGCGGCTGGGAGCACGAGTTCTGGGACGCGCGCGCCAACCCGTTGACCCTCCCGGGGGTCGTGACCGCCATCGCCATCGCCGTCCTGGGCTCCCGGCTGGGCTTGTGGTGGGGCGCCTGGATGGCGCGCGTCCGGCGATGAGGGCAGGGACCGGCCGCTGGCCGGGCACGCTGCTCGCCGCTGCGGTGCTCCTCCTGACGAGCGCCCACGTCGGCAGTCCCGATACGTTTTTCGAAGGGCTCGCCGGACCGTACCGCATCCGCGTCATCGTGCGCCCGCCGGGCATCGTCCCCGGCCAGGCGGAGATCACCGTGCGTGTACTCGGCGGCGGCGCGCCGCGCTCGGTCCTCGTGCTGCCGCTGCGCGGCGGCCGGCCGACGGCCGAGGAGCCGCCCCCCGACAATGCGCGGCCCGTCGCCGGTGCAGCGGATCTCTACAGCGCGCAGCTGTGGCTGATGGAACGGGGAGCCTACAGCGTCCGCGTCGATCTCGCAGGGCCGGCGGGCGAGGGGCACGTGATCGTCCCCGTGAATTCGATCGCCACACGGCGGCTCGCCTTCGATACGCCGCTCGCGATCGCGCTCCTGGGACTCGGCGCGTTCCTGTTCGTGGGCGCGATCACGATCGTGGGCGCCGCCGTCCGCGAGAGCGTGCTCGCCCCCGGAACCGAGCCGGACGCCGCCCGGCGCCGGCGCTCGTGGTGGATCCGCCTGCTCGTGGTGCCTGTTCTTGCCCTCGCTCTGTTCGCGGGGAAACGGTGGTGGGACGCCGACGACGCCGCGCATCTCGCCAGCCTCTACCGTCCGATGCAGGTGCGCACCACGATCGACGGCGCTCCGGGATCGGGCCGCGTCCTCACGATCGCGATCACCGACTCGCAATGGCTGGGGCGCCACTTCGTACCGCTGATTCCCGATCACGGGAAGCTGATGCACCTGTTTCTGGTGCGCGACGACCTCGCGGGCTTCGCCCACCTGCACCCGCTCATGATCGACTCCACAACGTTCCGCACGGCGGTGCCGCCGCTCGGGCCG
>DATFSB010000044.1:0-6370 GCA_035262825.1 Gemmatimonadales bacterium
CGCCCTGTTCCCGACGTCCGTGCCCTGGCAGTGGAACGGCCGCGGCAACACTGAGCCGATCCACCTGTTTCCGCGCGCGGGTGATTCGATGAACGCGTTCTACAGCCGGAAGGAGCAGGCTCTCAAGTTCTACGCGTTCACGCCGCCCGGTGCGCTGCTGGACACGCCCCCGGTCTATACCTGCCGGTCGCAGGACATCGTGGCGCACGAAACCGGACACGCCGTGCTCGATGGGCTCAAGCCGAACTGGATTCTGACCGCGAATCCGCCGCAGACGGGCGCGCTGCACGAGTCGTTCGCGGACCTGACGGCGATCTTCCTGACCCTGACGCAGCCCGAGCAGGTCGCCGCGATCGTGACCCAGACGAAAGCCAACCTGCACAACAAGCTGTTCCTGGCGGACCTGGTGGAGGACCTGGGCATGGCCCTGGGCCGCCCGACAGGACTGCGCAACGTCGAGAACGAGCTGACGCTGGGCCTGGTCGGAACCGAGGTGCATGATCTCGCCCAGGTATTCACCGCCGCGATCTACGACATCCTGGCGGACATCGTGGCGTTCGAGCTGAAGCCCAACCGCGACCCGGCCGCCGCAGTCTACTCCTCGGCGGAGTACGTCTGCAGCCTGCTGGTCCGGGCCATCAAAGCCGCACCGGACGACCACGCGACGTTCGTCGACGTCGTGAACCAGATGCTCCGCGTCGTCGAGCTGGATGAGAAGCCGGTGCAATACCGCAACTACATCCGCAACCGCTTCGCGCTCCGCGACGTCGTCGTGTCCCCGACGCCGCTGTCCGCGGACCACGTCGCGGGGAAAACGCTGGAAGCGAAGGTGCAGAACGCGCCGGAGGCGGTGCAGACCCGCTACGGCTGCTGCGGGACGCTGCAGCAGCCGCAATACTCCGGCGAGGACACGGTCGCGCCGGAGATCGAGGAGTTCGTGCGCGGCCTGTCCGGCGCTACCGCGACGGCGGGGAAGCGGGCGGGGTAAGCGCCTTCTGAATCGCGAGCCGTACGAAGACTCGCGTTTCCTTTGCCAGGGCCGTGGCCAGGTGGGCGCGCGCGCTCGCGCCGCCCACCTTGGCTGCGTCCGCAACGGCCGACTGCGCGAACAACGGATCGGGATCGGCCACGAGTTTCAGCGCCACCTGTGACGCCCGCGCGCTGTCGCCCGTCGCCGCCAGGGCATTGAGCGCCGCGGTGCGCAGGTTGCGACCTTCGCTCGGCGCGGTGAGCTGCTCCAGCGCATCCTCGGCTTTCGTGTCGTGGGTCCGGCCCAGGTAGTTGACCGCCGTGAACCGTAGCCCGAGCGGCTCGTCGGGCTGCGCCGCCTTCACCAGCAGATCGAGCGACTCCGCCAGCTTCAGCCGGCCCAGGGTAGCAAGCGCCGTCTGCTTCACCTGGTTGTTGGGGTCGGTCTGGAAGAGCCCGGGCGCGAGCGCCACGGCAGTTGCGGGATCGAGCTCGCGCAGCGTGGCGAGTGCCGTCGCCCGCGTCGGGCCATCCGCGTCCTTGAGGGCCGCGAGCACCACCGCGTGGGTCGCATCGGTCGAGTCGTGCGTCATCGCCGCCAGCGCCTCCTGGCGCAGCGTCACTTCGTACTCGTCCAAGACGATGAAACGCCGCGCCTCGGCGGCCGTGGAGTCGTGCTGCCCGGCGAGCTGCTGCAGCGCCCAGCGCCGTCCCCGCACGTCGAGGTCGTGCTTCGCCAGCTGCGCCAGCTCGGCCGTAGAGAGGTCGCCGCGCACCGTGCCGAGCAGCCAGCCGCCTTCATCGAACCGGAACGACAGCGGCTCCGAAGGCAGAGGAATGGCGAATGTTTCGCTCTGCTTGGTCACCGTGATCTCGTGGCGCACGACGGAGTCGCGCGTGATGACGCGGATCGTGGCCGGAAAGCGAAACAGCGGGTGCAGCGAATCGATCGGCTGCGTTTCCTCTACCGTGACGTGCAGCGTCTTCGTCGGCGCGTCCCAGTGACGCGCGAATTTCACCTGCGGGTAGCCGATCCCGTACGCCCACTGGTCGAAGAACCAGTCGAGATCGCAGCTGCACGTTTTCTCCATCGCAATCACGTAATCCGTCGTCGTCACGGGCTTGTAGGCGTTGTCGACGAGGAAGCGGTGCATGCCGGCCCAGAACAACGAATCGCCCAGCAGGCGGCGCAATTGATGCGCGACCTGCGCTCCTTTGGGATAGACGTGCCCGCTGAAGAACAGCGCGATGGGATCGGTGCCCATGTACGTCCCCCACACCAGCGCGCGCACCTCGTTCTTGTCGGCGTCCATCGCTGCCTGCTGCTGGTCGCCCCACTCGAGGTCGGCCGCGTCCCAGCCGCGCGATTTCTCGTTCTGCACGGACTCCATGTAGGTGGTGATGCCTTCGTTGAGCCAGATGTCGGCCCAGTCGGCGGTCGTCGTGAGGTCGCCGAACCACTGGTGGGCCAGCTCGTGCGCCACGAGGCCGCGCGCGTCTCCCTCGGGCATGCTCCCGGCAGGCGTCAACGCGAGGTCGGTCTGCGTCGTCGCCGAGACGTTCTCCATGCCGCCGTAGGTGAAATCGGGGATGATCGACTGATCGTACTTGGCCCACGGGAACGGCACGCCCAAGACCTGCGAGTACGTCTCGATCATCGACGGCGTCTCGCCGAAGGAGCGCCACGCCGCGTTCACGGTGTCGGAGTAGGTGTAGTACTCGACCGGTATGCCGCGCCACTGGTCTTTGAGGACGACGAACGGCCCGATCACGACCGAGTAGAGGTAGGTGGACGCGGGACGCTCCTGAGTCCAATGCCACACCCGTTGCTTTCCCGCCGGAGCGGGTGTGACGTCCGCCAGACGCCCGTTCGACAGGACGACCAACCCGGAATCGGCGGTGACGAAGAAGTCCCAGGTCGTCTTGTCGTTCGAGTAGTCGTAGGTCGGGATCCAGGCGCGCGTTTCCGTCGCCTCGCCCTGGCTCCAGATCACGTTGCGTCGCGGCACGAAGTACAGTCCGCGCTCGGGGAATCCGTGGTAGGCGAGGGTGACCTCGACAGTGTCGCCCACGGCGGCCCGCCGGCCCAGCCGCGCGGTGACGTGACTCGTGTCGAACGCAAACCGGAGCACGCGCCCCCGGGCGTCGGTCGCCTTGTCGATGGTGAGGTTTTCGGCGTCGAGGCGCAGGGTATCGGTCGCGGCGGTGATGGCGACCCGCGTCGTCACCTGTCCCAGCAGCTCGCGGCGCGCCGGATTGAAGCTGATGCGGATCGTCTGGTGCAGCAGATCGAAGCGGCGCGGCTCCTGGGGCCAGACGCGGGGCGGGACGTAGGCGCCGACGACACCGGTGGGTCGCTGGGCGGCGAGCGGAGCGGCGCCGAGCGCGAGCGCGGCGAGCCGGACGAAACGGGACTGCATCGTGACCTCCCTGGTTCGTGTCCTCACCCCCTGTCCCCCTCTCCCTTCGGGAGAGGGGGAACGATCTTCAGGGGAGGTACATAGTGAATGGAGATGACGGCGTCACCGGTTCGACGGCGGGGCCTGCGCAGGCTGCTGCGACATGCTCGCGCGGAATTCTCTGCTGTTCTTCGTGATCGAATCCGCGATGGCAATCGCCCGCGAGGCGGCCGGCGGATCGCTCCGTTGCAAGGCCTGCGCGAGTACTTCGTAAATCAATCCGTAGGTCACGAGAATGCCTTCCGACGGGCGGTCGACCCAGCCGCGTGGACGCCCCCGCGCGGCGGCGCCGTAATGGTAGACGTCGAAGCCCAGCGCTCTGGAGCGCGCGACGTTGACGAAGCCAAAGCCCTGCATACCCTGGATGCTGTCGTTCTGCGCGAGCGGGGTCTGACGCAATGCGCGGGCGAAGCCGTTGCCCTCGAGCCAGGGTGTGAGGCCGAACTCGTCGGCGTAGGTCCCCACCGTGCGCGAAAAGTAGATCGGCCGCTTGCCGAGCTGGTCGCGGATCGCGCCCAGCACCACCACGTCGGCGCGCTCGAGGTAGCCCTGCCCGTTGCCGAGCGGATGCACCTGGTCGGGGTCGAGCGTCACCTGCACGCTCCCGAAGGCGAGCACCTGCTTCTTGTCGAGCGGATAGTAGAGCTGCATGCTGTCGAGCTGTTGGTCGGAGAAGCTCAGCACCCGGCCCTCTGGTTTGGGCCAGGTGCGGTTGCGGTAAATCGCCGGACCCGCCGCGGCGTCGTACGTCTCGACCGGACGGCGCTGCATCTGGCGCAGGTACCAGTCGGTGTTGGCGAGCGACAGGTTGATGATCACCACGTCGCGGCGCACGCCTTCGACCTCCTGGGCGTACCACAGAGGGAAGGTGTCGTTGTCGCCCGCCGTCACGAGAATTCCGTACGGCTCGACGGAGTTCAACAGATCCACGGCGAAGTCGCGCGCCAGCGTTTCTTTGGCGCGGCTCGCGGTGAGGTGGTTCGTGTACAGGGGAACGACCGCCACGGCCAGCAGCGGGAGCGCGTACGCCCAGCGGCGCGACTCGTCCTCGACGCGATCCTGCAGCCCGTCCGCGATCCATTCCATCAGCGTCGCGAGCCCCATACCGACCCAGATCCCCCACAACGCGAACGAGCAAATGAAGAAGTAGTCGCGCTCGCGCACTTCGCGGGCCACCGTCTCGACCGGCTCGGAGAAGCCGGTCTTGAAGTTCAGGTAAAAGATCAGGAGCAGCGTCAGGAAGAACATCAGCGCGAACATCGCGAGCGCCTGACGGCGATCCGCCTTCCAGTGGCGCAGGGCCCCGATCCCGCCGAGCCCGGCGAAGATGACGGCGAGGGCGCCGCGCAGGTTGTCCTTGAGGTCACGGCCGTACTGCCAGCCATAGTACTGGACGTAGTTCAGGATTTGCTGCAGGAACAGCAGCGGCGTGCGGCCGGGGTTCCCCGGTCCGTCGGGGTAGCGCGGATCGGAGAAGATCGACGGCTTCCCGTACTGTTTGCGCTGCAGCACGTCGAGGAACGACTGCCAGCGGGTCGGTTCTCCCTCGTTGATGGCGGGGAAGTGGTGCGCGCGGATGGGCAGGAACACGAACACCGAGAGTCCCACCAGCATGACGCCGATGAGCGCCAGGGTGAAGCGCCAGCTGCCGGTGAAGACCGACACCAGCAGCACGCCGAGGTACAGGGCGATGGCGCCATAGATCACGAGGTTGGTTTCCATGCCGAGCGACAGCAGCATCATCCACACCGAAAAGTAGGCCAGCCACAGCATCCACTCCGTGGTGCGTCCCTCGTCGGTCGACGCCCGATGATTGAGCAGCGGCGGAAAAAGCAGGACGAACGGCACTGCCCCCGCGAGCACGCCCATCATGTGGTTCGTGGAGGTCAGCGCGAGGAGGTAGACGATCAGGAGCAGATAGTGGTCGTGCGCCGCCCCGGGTTCCTGGTCGTCCCAGCGCACGATGAACCAGAGGATCAGCGCGATCGAGAGCAGGCTCAGCGTGTACACCTTCTCGTTCACGACCGACTGGTTCCACACGGTGAACGCCGTAGCGCTGACCAGGGCGCCGGCGAGCGCTGTCAGGCGGCGCGGCGTCGGTACCGGCACGATAGGGCGCAAGAAGCGCTCGCCCACGAGGAACCAGCATGCCGCCGCGACGGCGCTCGTCGTTGCGGCAAACAGGTTGATGCGCATCGCGTACCCCGCCACGAGCGGGAGCATCCCCCACGTATGGGCCAGCATCGTGAACAGCGGATTGCCGGGCGGATGCGGGATGCCGAGTACTTTGGCGGCGGCGATGTATTCCGAGGTATCCCAGAACTGGGTCGTCGGCGCCAGCGTCGCCACGTACAGGGCGAGGGTGCCGAAGAAGACGAAGAGGGCCCAGAGGTAGGGTGGACGTTCCTGTTGCGTCGCGGTCGTTGCGTCGGTCATGTCGGGTCGGGTTTGGGGAGCGCGGTCAACGCGCTCCGGGAGCGGTCGGCCGCGCCGCGCTCGGCGGCGTCAGGTCGAACGGGTAGTCGGTGTTCGCGAGCGTCGCCCGCGCCAGCGCGAGCGCCTGGGACGCCTTCGCGGGATCCGAGTCGTGCAGCAGCTCGGCCAGCGTGTCGTAGGTCAGGATGTAGGGCAGCAGGCTGTTTTCCGATGCACGGTCCACCCATCCTTTGGGACGCTGCCGGGCTGCGCTGGCGCCGTGGTACACCTCGAACGCCAGCCGCGTCGTCCGCGGAACGTTGACGAGGCGCCGCTGCACCAGGCTCACCCGGATCGAATCGTTCGGCGTGACCGGTGTCGTAGTGAGCCGCCGCAGCATCCCTTCGGTCACGAGGTACGGCCCCAGCCCGAGCTGGTCGGCATAATTGGCGGTCGTGCCCGAAAAATAGATGGGGCGCCGGCCTGCCTGCTGCTTCACCATCTCGAGAATCGCCAGGTCGACCCGT
>DATFSB010000045.1:0-10730 GCA_035262825.1 Gemmatimonadales bacterium
GCCGCACGCTACGGATTCGAGGAGTACGACGGGCCGCCCCTCGAGCCGCTGGAGCTGTACACCCAGAAGAGCGGGGCCGAGATCGTCGGGCAGTTGTACGCGTTCACGGACAAAGGTGAGCGGGAGGTGGCGCTGCGGCCGGAGATGACGCCGACGCTGGCGCGCATGGTCGGGGCCCGGGCGCAGGCATTGAAAAAGCCGATCCGCTGGTTTGCGATCCCTCAGTTGTTCCGCTATGAGCGGCAGCAGCGGGGGCGGCTTCGAGAACACTTTCAGCTCAATATGGACATCATCGGCGAGGCTGGAGCGCTCGCCGACGCCGAGCTGATCGCGGCGGCCGTCGACGTGCTGCGCGCGTGCGGGCTCTCGGCCCGGGACGTGCGGGCGCGGATTTCGGATCGACGTGTGCTGCAGGCGCTGCTGGCGGGCGTGGGCGTGGCTGCGGGCCAGCTCGACGCCGCCTATGCCGCCATCGATCGCAGTGAGCGGGTGCCGCAGGAGGCGCTGGCGGAAGGGCTGCAGGCGGCGGGGTGCTCGCAGCAGACTATCGACGGCATTTTTCGAGTCGCCGGGTTGCGGGGGCTCGCGCCCGTCACCGGCGAGCTCGCCGCGATCGGCCAGTCCGACGTCGGAGCGCCGCTCGCGGAGGTCCACGGCGCGCTGCAGGCGATGGGGCTGGGCGAGTTCATCGACGTCGATCTGTCGATCGTGCGGGGCCTTGCCTACTACACGGGCACGGTGTTCGAGCTGTTCGATGCCTCGAAGACGCTGCGCGCCATCTGCGGCGGCGGGCGCTACGACGGACTGCTCAAGGCTCTGGGCGGCGTCGATCTCCCGGCCCTGGGATTCGGGATGGGCGACGTCGTTCTGGGTGAGTTGTTGAAAGAGCATGGTGTTGCCCCGAAACTGGGTTCGCGACTCGACGGTTTCTTGATCTCCGTCGGAGCCGACGATTATCCGACCGTGCTGCGGCTGGCGCACGACCTGCGCGACGCCGGGCTCGCGGTCGAATACAGCCTCAAGCCGCAGGCGGTCCGCAAGCAGCTGGAGCTGGCCGCCGCGCGCGCCGCACCGCGCGCCGTCATCATCGGCCCCGACGAGCGTACCGCCGGCACCGCCGTCGTGCGGGATCTCGTGGGAGGGACGGAGCGGGCCGTGCCGCTCGGGACCGTCGTGTGGGAGCTGAAACGATCATGACCGAACCTGTCAATCTCGCCCAGAAGCTCGCGCGCATCGGGACGCACTGGGAGCCCAGAATCGTCGGTGAGCTGAACGGTCAACAGGTGAAGCTGGTGAAGTTCCTCGGGCCCTTCGTCTGGCACCACCACGACGACGAAGACGAGCTGTTCTACGTCGTGAAGGGTCGCTTCCGCATGGAGTATCGCGACCGGACGGTGTGGATCGAGCAAGGGGAGTTCGTCATCGTGCCGCGGAAGGTGGAGCACCGGCCGGTGGCCGATGAGGAGGTCGAGGTGATGTTGTTCGAGCCGGCGACCACGTTGAACACCGGCAACGTCCGCAACGAGCGGACGCGGGATGTGCTGGAGCGGCTCTAGACTCTCATCCGCAAGGCAGGCATGGCACAGGCGCAGAAGATCACGCCACGCGCGCAGGACTTCAGCGAGTGGTACAACGACGTCATCATGCAGGCGGAGCTGGCGGATTATTCACCGGTGCGCGGCTGTATGGTCATTCGTCCCAACGGCTACCGCATCTGGGAGCTGATGCAGCGCGCCCTGGACGACATGATCAAGGCGTCCGGCCACCAGAACGCCTACTTCCCGCTGTTCATCCCGCAGAGCTTTCTGGCCAGGGAAGCCGAGCACGTCGAGGGGTTTGCGAAAGAAGTCGCGCTCGTCACACATACACGGCTCAAGGCGACGGGGAAGACCGGGGCGGCGGCGGTCACTCCCGATCCGGAATCGGCGCTGGAGGAGCCGCTGGTCGTGCGGCCCACCTCCGAGACGATCATCTACGCGATGTTCGCCAAGTGGATCCAGAGCTACCGCGACCTGCCGCTGCTGCTCAACCAGTGGTGCAACGTCGTGCGCTGGGAGCGCCGCACCCGCCTCTTCCTCCGCACCACGGAGTTCCTGTGGCAGGAGGGGCATACGGCGCACGCCGATGAGGCGGACGCCGAGCGCGAGGCGCGTACCATCCTGGGGATCTACCGCTCGTTTTCCGAGGACTGGCTCGCGATGCCGGTGATCACCGGGGTCAAGACCGCAAGTGAAAAGTTCGCCGGGGCGTTACGCACCTACGCGATCGAAGCGTTGATGCAGGACCGCAAAGCGCTGCAGGCCGGGACGAGCCACAACCTCGGCCAGAACTTCGCCAAGGCGTTCGAGGTACAGTACCAGACCGCGGCGGGGGGCCAGGAGTACGTCTGGAACACTTCCTGGGGAGTGACCACCCGGCTCATCGGCGGCCTGATCATGACGCACTCCGACGACTTTGGACTGATCTGTCCGCCGCGGCTCGCCCCGGTTCAGGTGGTGCTGGTGCCGATCTGGAAGTCCGACGACGAGCGCGCCAAAGTGCTGGAGGTCGGCGAGCGGCTGCGCGGCGACTTGCAGGGGGCCGGCCTGCGCGTCGCGCTTGACGCCCGCGATTCGCTGAAGCCAGGGGCCAAGTACTTCGAGTGGGAGGCGCGCGGCGTTCCGTTGCGGCTCGAGATCGGGCCCAGGGACGTCGCGGCGGGGCAGGCAATGAGCGCCCGGCGCGGGGGCGGCAAGGCTCCGCTGCCGTTGGCGGGGATCGCCGCAGCGGTAACGGGAATCTTGGACGAGATGCAGAGTGGGCTGCTCGGCGCGGCGCGCGAGCGGCGCGAGGCTGCTTCCATTCGCGGCGTCACCAAATCGCAGTTCATCGAGTTCATGAAGGACAAGGGCGGATTCGCGTACGGCGGATTCTGCGGCGACGCCGCGTGCGAGGCGGCGATCAAGGAAGAGACGGCGGCGACGGTTCGCGTGCTGCCCGATCCCGAGTTCCGGTCTCCCGAGGCACCCGCAACGTGCATGTGGTGCGGACGCCCGAGCATCGCCGAGGCGGTGTGGGCACAGGCCTACTAGCCCTCGACCCGGCGCTGCTCGAGGCCATTGCCAAGCGCGCCGGCACGCCCGTCTACGTCTACTCCGCCAACCTCATCCGGGCCCAGTATCACGCCCTGGACGACGCGCTCCAGGGGATCTCGCACCGCATCTGCTACTCGGTGAAGGCGAACGGCAACCTCGCGGTGCTGCGGGTGCTGCAACAGGCCGGGGCCGGCGCCGACATCGTATCGCTCGGAGAGCTGCGCCGCGCGCGCGCTGCCGGGTTCGCGCCCGATGCCATCGTCTTCTCCGGCGTCGGGAAGACGGCCGCGGAGATCGAAGAGGCGATCGCGGCAGGGATCGGCTTCCTCAATATCGAGTCGACGAGCGAGCTCGATGTCGTGAGCGCCGTGGCGCGGCGTTTCGGCGGAAAAGTGCGCGTGGGGATCCGCGTCAACCCGGACGTGGCGACGGAGACGCATCCCTACACGAAAACCGGCGAAAAGACGGCCAAGTTCGGGATTCCCTTCGACGACGTCGTCAACGTCGCGCGGCGCGTCGCTGCCGACGAGCATCTCGAGTTGCGGGGGCTCGCGATGCACCTCGGTTCCCAGCTCACCGACGTCGCGCCGTACCATCGCGGGACGGTCAAGCTGCTCGAGCTGGTCGCCGCGGTACGGGCCTCCGGAATCGCGACGCTCGAAGCACTGGATGTCGGTGGCGGACTGGGTGTCCGCTACCACGACGAGCAGGCGCCGGCCCCCCGGGTGTTCGCCGAGGCCGTGGTTCCCGCGATCAGCGCCGCCGGGCTCAAGCTGTTGTGCGAGCCGGGCCGGTACCTGGTAGCGAACGCCGGTATTCTGCTGACGCGCGTGCTGTATGGAAAGCACGCCGGCGGCAAGGAATTCGTCATCGTCGACGCCGGGATGACGGATTTCGTGCGGCCCAGTCACTACAATGCCCATCACGACATCGTCCCGTTGAAGGACGGGGCCCGTCCTGAGCGGACGGTGAATATCGTGGGGCCGATCTGCGAGTCGGGTGATTTCCTGGCGCTGGACCGGCGGCTGCCGGCGGTGGAGCCCGGCGAGCTGCTCGCCGTGCTGGGCACGGGAGCGTACGGCTTCGTCATGAGCTCGACCTACAACCAGCGACCGCGGCCCCCGGAGGTCATGGTAGAAGGGGACCGGTTCTTCATTGCCCGGCCGCGCGAGACCCTGGAGGACCTGGTGCGCGGCGAAGTCGCCGAAGGGAAGAGCTGGATCTCGGTATGAACCGGATTCTGATCCTCGACTACGGCTCGCAATTCACACAGTTGATCGCGCGGCGGGTGCGCGAAGCGCACGTCTACTGCGAGATCCACCCGGCGCGCCGCGGCACCGATCTCGCGTTCATCAAGCAGTTCGCTCCTTCCGGGATCATTCTCTCGGGTGGCCCCAGCTCGGTGTTCGATCCCGGGGCCCCCACCGCGGACCCGGCGATCCTGACGCTCGGCGTCCCCGTGCTCGGGATCTGCTACGGCATGATGTTGATCATCCATCTCGCGGGGGGGAAGGTGATCGCCGCGCCGGAGCGCGAGTACGGGCGCGCCGACATCACGGTGCTGGACGGGACGGGGTTGTTCGCGGGATTCGACCCGCAGACGACGACCACGGTGTGGGCGAGTCACGGAGACCGCATCGGTGCCGCACCGCCCGAATTCCGCGCCATCGCGTCGAGTCCCAATGCGCCGATTGCGGCATTCCAGCATGCGAACGCGCCGGTCAGCGGTCTGCTCTTCCATCCCGAGGTCGCGCACTCGGTGCGCGGCGGTGAGATCCTCGAGAATTTCCTGTTCGGTATCTGCCGCTGCACGCCGGACTGGACGCCGGGGCACTTCATCGAGCAGACGGTGGCTCGGATCCGCGAGCAGGTCGGCTCCTCGGCGCGCGCGATTTGCGGACTGTCCGGCGGCGTGGATTCGGCGGTCGCGGCGGCGCTGGTGCATCGCGCCATCGGCAACCGGCTGACCTGCATCTTCGTCGACCACGGGTTGTTGCGCCTGCACGAGCGCGAGCAGGTGGAGCGTACTTTCCGCAAGCACATGGGCATCGACCTGCGGGTAGTGGACGCCAGCGCCCGGTTTCTCGGCGAGCTGTCCGGGATCGACGATCCGGAGGAGAAGCGGCGCCGCATCGGGCACACCTTCATCGACGTGTTCGAGGACGCGGCCCGGCATGTCGAAGGGGACGTCGGGTTCCTGGTGCAGGGCACGCTCTACCCGGACGTCATCGAATCGAGCTCGCCCCGCGGCGGGCCCTCGGTCACGATCAAGACGCATCACAACGTGGGCGGGCTGCGGCCCGATCTGCCATGGATGCTGGTCGAGCCGCTGCGCGAGCTGTTCAAAGACGAGGTGCGTCAGGTGGGCCGCGAGTTGGGGCTCCCCGAAGAGATCGTGGGGCGGCACCCGTTCCCCGGTCCGGGACTCGCGATCCGGGTCATCGGTCCGGTGAGCGGCGAGCGGCTCGACCTGCTGCGCCGTGTCGACGCGATCTACATCGAGGAGATCCGGGAGGCCGGGCTGTACGACCAGATCTGGCAGGCCTTCGCCGTCTTGTTGCCGATTCGCTCGGTCGGCGTGATGGGGGACGGGCGCACCTACGAGCACGTGGTGGCGCTGCGGGCCGTCACCAGTCGCGACGGGATGACGGCGGACTGGTTCCCGTTCCCTCCCGAGGTCCTGGCACGCATCTCGAACCGGGTGATCAACGAAGTCCGCGGGGTGAATCGGGTGACTTACGACGTCAGCTCCAAACCCCCGGCGACGATCGAATGGGAATGACCGGCCCCATCATGAACCGCCGCGGGTTCACCCTCATCGAAATGATCGTCGTGGCGGTGATCCTCGGTCTCCTGGCGTCGATCGCGATCGAGCGATTCGCCAACACGAAGGAGAAGACCTATCTCGCGGCGATGAAGGCGGACCTGCGGAATCTCATCACCGCAGAGGTCGTGTTCTCGACCGACTCCCTGCGCTTTACGACAGTGATCGGCTCGGGGGGATTGACCTACAGCGTCACTACGGGGAACACCGTCCCGTCGATCGTGCTGACGGGAGATGGCTTTACGGCGCAGATCGGCAACACCAATACGCCGCGCACATGCGTGATCTTCATGGGGTCGACCCCGATCGCCCCGGCAATCAACGAAGGCGAGCCGGCCTGTCGTTAGATGTTCTTCTCCTCGAGCAGCTTCAGGAATTCGGCCGGTTGCCCCAGGGACTGGAGCTGTTCCGGGACATCCGGCTCTTTGGCAAACTGGGCGATTTTGCCGAGCACCGGGAGGTACTGGTTGGAGACTTCGAGCGGCGGAGCCACGATCAGAAAGAAGTAGTTGACGGGCTTGTCGTCGATGGCCTTGAAATCGATCCCTGCGAGCTTGCGCCCAAACGCGACACGCAGCCGGTTGACCACGAGCGAGCGACAGTGGGGGATGGCGATGTTCTGGCCGATGCCGGTGGAGCCGAGGGTCTCCCGTCGCTTCAACATCTTGTAGAGCATCCCGTCGGCCTTCTCATCGAGCTTCAGCAGGCCCACGAGCTCCTTGAGCACGGCGTCCTTCGAATCACTCTTCAGATTCAGATCGATCGCGTCTTCGGAGAAGAATTCACGCAGGTGCAAGGGGCCGTCCGTAAGCGAAGGTGCGGCGCTTAACGTAATGACGAGTTGCTCAAGGCGCAACGCGCTATTACGTTGGTGCGCATGAAGTTCCCGTACCGCGTGGCATACGACGTGCCGCTGTTTCTCGCCCCCATGGCCGGCGTGAGCGAGGCGCCGTTCCGGCAGATCGCCCGGGGCTTCGGCGCCGACGTCGTAGTGTCGGAGTTCATTTCCTCGGTCGGCGTTTCACTTGGGCTAAAGCGGGTACTGGCCGACATGCGGTTCGAGCCGTGCGAGCGCCCGATCGGGATCCAGCTGTACGGGGCCGAACCCGAAACGATGGGCCGGGCTGCCGCCATGGTGACCGAGCTGTTCGAGCCCGATTACGTCGACATCAACTTCGGCTGCCCCGTCAAGAAGGTGGTCCGCAACAACGGCGGATCGGGCTGCCTTAAGGACATGTCGCTCGTAGGGTCGATCATCGGCGCCGTCCGGGCCGCTACCCACCTGCCGGTCACGGTAAAGATCCGCAGCGGGTGGGATGACGCGCAGCGCGACCCGGTGACCATCGCACGGCGCTGCGAAGACGCCGGGGCCCAGGCGCTCGCCTTGCATCCCCGCACGCGGACGCAGATGTACAACGGCGCCGCCGATTGGGACGAGATTGGCCGCGTCGTAGAGGCGCTCACCATCCCGGTGATCGGTAACGGCGACATCCGCACCGCCGGGCATGTTCTGGCAATGCGGCGGCACACCGGGTGCGCCGGGGTGATGGTGGCACGCGGCTCGTTCGGCAATCCGTGGATTTTCTCGCAGGCGCGCGATCTGCTTCAGGGCATGCCCATGCGCCCCGACCCGACGCCCGAGGAGCGCTTCGCGGTGGCCCTGTCGCATGCACGGCTCGCGCTACACTTACAGGGCGACACGCGCAAGACGGCGCTCGAGTTTCGCAAACACCTCGGCTGGTACACGCGCGGGCTGCCGGGCTCGGCCGAGCTGCGGCAGCGCCTCTTCGCCATTGAGTCAATGCAGGAGGCCGAAACGATCTTCGCCGCATACCTCGCCGACCATGCTCTCACGGACGGGCCACTCGCCTCGGCGGCGGCATGACCGGCGGCGACCTCGGGCCCCCGCCCGAGCAGCTGCCGTTCGCGACGATCGATCACCTCCGGCCGCTCACGCAGGGCCATCAGGAGGTGATTTTTGCGCAGGGGAAGACGCCGGACCAGGTTGTCGCGATTGCGGAGCGGCTGGTCGCGGCGAGCGGCATGTTTCTCGCCACCAGGGCTGAAGCCGATCATCGGCGCGCCCTGGGCGAGCGGTTCCCGCGGGCGCTGGTGAACGAGCTGGGCCGCACCGTCTATCTCCCGCAGGACCCCGAGGCGCCTGCAAGCGGCCGCGGTACCGTCCTGGTGGTGACGGCGGGTACGGCGGATCTTCCGGTGGCGGAAGAAGCGGCCGTGACGGCGCGGGCATTCGGGAACCGGGTCGATCGGCTGACCGACGTCGGCGTGGCGGGGATTCATCGCGTCCTCAGTCAAGCGAGCGTGCTGCGCAGTGCGGCTGTGGTCATCGTCGTCGCCGGGATGGAGGGAGCGTTGCCGAGCGTCGTCGGAGGGCTGGTTCGGGTCCCGGTCATCGCAGTACCGACGAGCGTCGGATACGGCGCCTCGTTCGGCGGACTCGCGGCGCTCCTCGGGATGCTCAACTCTTGCGCCGCCGGCGTCACCGTCGTGAACATCGATAACGGCTTCGGCGCTGCCGCCGCGGCCAGTCGTATCAATCACCTGTGAAGCGCACCGGTGGGGAGTGGATGGCGCGCGGTCTCCGCGCGGCGGGACTGGTGTGCTGCGTGGTGGCCATCTGGCGCGGCGGGTGGTTGGGATTTCTAGGCGCGGTGGGAGGTTTTTCCATCGCCTACGGCATCCGCATCGCCCGGGTGCTGCGGATGTGGCTGCACGAGCAGGTGCCCGTCACCCCGTCCGACCTCGCCCACACGCTCGACCTGTTGCGACGCGCGCACGACGCGATCGCGGCGTGGGCGGTGGGGATCGACGAAGAAGAAGTCGAAGCCTACGGCGACCCCAAGCCGGGCACGCCGGTGCGGGAGCGCGGTGGGGCCATCGTGCAGCTGGCCTCGGTGGACGGTCGCACGCACGTCGCCCGCGAAGACGAAGGGACCTACGTGGCGGTGGGCGATTTCCCGTACGGCGCGGGGCTGCTGCTCTCCGAGCGCGACGCCGATCCGGAGATTGCTCAGGCGGTGACCGAAGAGTTGCGGCGCATCGTCGCGGCGATGCGGCTGGCGGAGCTGGAGGTTCCCGAAGGGCAGTTCCAGCTCGTCGCCCGCCAGCTCGCGATGATCGCCGCCGGCGCGCAAACGCTGGAGGGCGTCGCCAAGGCGGGCGCCGAGCTGGCCCAGCAGCTGGCGCAGCGCGGCACGGCTGTAGTGATCCTCGACGCCACCACGCAGGCGGCACAGGTCCTCGCCGTCTCCACGGCTGCCGATCGCAGGCTCGCCGGGCTCAGCCTGTCCCCCGACGCCCCGGCGATTCGCGCCATGCAGACTGGTCTGCCGGTCGTGACCCAGGTGAATGAGGACATCTTCGGCCCCGGCGTCCCGGAGCGGCGCCGCCAGGAGCGTGCCGGTCAGGCGTACCCGCTGATGGACGGCCACTTCGCGATCGGCGCGCTGGTGCTTTTGGGACCGGCGATTCTCCCCGAGTCTCCACTCGCCGACCAGGTCGGGCAGCTGGTGGCGGAGCTGGGGCCGCGGCTCGCCGCCGCCCGCGCCGTACACGAGGCGGAGCAACGCGCTGTGGTCGATCCGCTGACGGGACTGCGCAACCGGCGGGAGTTCGAGCGCCAGATCGAATCGTTCCGGGCGAAGCAGCAGGAGCGCGGCGACCGCGGGCCGACGGAGCCCGTGACCCTCGTGTACGCCGACCTCGATCGCTTCAAGGCGCTCAACGACGGCTTGGGGCACGCGGCCGGAGACGCGGCGCTGCGCCACTTCGCCAGCGTGTTGTCGAAGCAGATTCGCGACCGCGACCTCGTAGCGCGCATCGGCGGCGAAGAATTCGCCGTCTGGCTCCCCGGGACGCCGTTGTCGGAAGGAATGGAAGTCGCCGAGCGCATCCGGCGCGCGGTGGAGACGGAGTCGTGGCACTGGAACGGCTCGCGCTATCCCCTCACGGTATCGTGCGGCGTTGCCGCCTTCCCGGAAAGCGTGGGTGACGTCAACAACCTGCGGGGCACCGCCGACGCGGCTCTGTACCGGGCCAAGCAGGACGGTCGCAACCGCGTGGCGCAGGCCTCACCCTACGTACCCTGACAGATGAAGCGCAAGGATGTCGCCAGGGCCTTCCGTGTGAAGGATGGCGATGGCTTCCGTCTCTCCCGCGTGGAGCCCGCCGAGACGCTGGGGTTCAAGTCCAAGGAAGCAGTCGCGGAGACCGTCGCCCGCGGTGTGGAGCGCCTGTCCGCCTTGCAGGAGAAATTATACGCGCAGGACCGCTGGGCGGTGCTGCTCGTCTTCCAGGCGCTGGACGCCGCCGGAAAGGACAGCACGATCAAGCACGTCATGTCGGGGGTGAACCCGCAGGGGTGTGAGGTCTACTCGTTCAAGGCCCCTTCGAATGAAGACCTGGATCACGACTTCTTCTGGCGCGCCGCAAGGTGTCTGCCCGAGCGCGGCCGTATCGGCATCTTCAACCGCTCGTATTACGAAGAAGTGCTCGTCGTCCGCGTCCATCCCGAGATCCTCGCTCGCGAGAAGCTCCCCGACGCCGTCGTGACGAAGCACATCTGGAAGGAACGGTTCGAGGACATCGTGGCGTTCGAGCGGCACCTCGCCCGCAACGGCACAGTGATCCTGAAGTTCTTTCTCCACGTTTCGCGGGCGGAGCAACGCCGGCGCTTTCTCGAGCGGCTCGACAAGACGGCCAAGAACTGGAAGTTCTCCGCCGCCGATCTCGCCGAGCGGCAGCACTGGAACGCGTACATGCGCGCGTACGAGGAGATGATTCAGCACACGGCGACCCCCGGCGCGCCCTGG
>DATFSB010000046.1:0-5249 GCA_035262825.1 Gemmatimonadales bacterium
ACTCGCCCGCCACCTCCACACCCACCGCGACCAGCGCGGTCACGGAGCGCATGCCTGCCTCGGTGAGACCGGCGAACCGCGCCGCCTCACCGCCGAGGCGATTAGGGGTCAGGGTCGACGCCGCCTCACCGTACAGGTTGAGCCGTACCGCCGGCCAGAAGGGCAGCGCACCGCCCGCAGTCCAGGCGGCGAGCTGAATGCGCCAGGCGCGAACGACGACGTCGAGGGCGAGAGCGATGAGCGCGAGTATGTGGGGAATCAATCAGAACAATCGCCAAGGGGATAAAGGAAGCCGCAGTTGGGACACGGGTTCTTGCACCCCCACGGCCGCCGGCGCACCGCCGCCCCGCAACGCAAACACGTGGGCAGCGGCCGGTCAGGCGATGGGAAAGGCGCCGGTGAGGAACGGATTGGCGCCGCGCTCGACACCGATCGTGGTTCTGGGTCCATGGCCGGAGTACACGATGGTCGAATCGGGGAGAACGAGCAACTCCCGCTCGATACTGCCGAGCAGCGTTTCCAGGTCGCCGCCGGGAAGATCGGTACGCCCGATCGAGCCCTGGAACAGCACGTCGCCGCTGAACACGACGCCCTCGCCGACGAGCGACACGGATCCCGGCGAGTGCCCCGGCGTGTGCCGCACGTCGAACGCCAGCGACCCGACACGAATGGACTCGCCGGGGGACCAGCTCCGATCCGGCGGCGGCAGGTGTGGAACCGGCGCGAGCCCGAACGCCGCGGCCTGCTCCGGGACGTGATCGTAGAGCGGGCGGTCGGCGGGATGCAGGTAGATCGGGGCGCCGGTTTCGGCGTGGATCCGCGCCACCCCGAGGACGTGATCGATGTGGGCGTGGGTGATCCAGATAGCGACCGGCCGCGCACCGGTCTCTGCGACCTTATGCAGGATCAGTCCGGCTTCTTCTCCCGGATCGACGATCGCGCATTCCCCGGCGGCGTCATCCACGACGAGGTAACAATTCTCGACGAACACTCCGTTCGGGATCTGGATGATTTTCATGCGCCTAGTCCGGCTTCGCCCGGAGGCCGGCCAGATATTTCTCGACCGCGATCGCCGCTGTCGTCGCGTCACCCACGGCTGTCGTGATCTGCCGCGTCACCTGGCTGCGTACGTCGCCTGCCGCGAACAGCCCGGGGATCGACGTCATCATCTTTTCGTCGGTGAGGAAGTAGCCGCCCTCGTCGTGGCGGTAGTGCCCCTCCACCAGTCCCGCGTTGGGACGGAAGCCGATAAAGATGAAGACGCCGCCGACCTGCAGCTTGCTCTTCTCTCCGGTAACCGTGTCCTCGAGCTCCAGGTGGGTGGTGCCCTTCTCGCTGCCCCCGACTTCGAGCACCCGCTTGTTCCACACCACTTCGATCTTGGGGTTCGCGAACGCCCGCTCCTGCAGGATCTTGGAAGCGCGGAACGCATCGCGGCGGTGGACGATGTACACCTTCTGCGCGTAGCGCGTGAGATAGTCGGCCTCCTCCACCGCAGCGTCACCGCCCCCGACCACGGCGAGCACTTCTCCCTTGAAGAAGGCCCCGTCACACACCGCGCAGTACGAGACCCCTTTCCCCGCGTACTCCTTCTCCCCTGGGACGCCGAGTTTGACCGGCGTGCCGCCGGCGGTGAGGATCACGGCGGGAGCGCGGAACGTCCGCCCGCGTGCCGTGCTCACGTCGAACCAGCCATCCCCGGCCTTGTGAATCTTCTCGACGGTGTCGGTAACGATCTCGGCGCCGAACTTCTGGGCATGGGCGTGGAATTTCTGCGCCAGCTCCCACCCCTTGATGCTCTCGTACCCGATGTAGTCCTCGATCAGATCGGTGTTCAGGAGCTCGCCGCCCGGGGCGCCGCGCTCGATCGTGAGGGCGTGCAGCATGCCGCGCCCGGCGTACATCGCCGCGCACATCCCCGCGGGGCCCGCCCCCACGATGATCACGTCGTAGCTCGACTGTTTCGTCTCAGCCATCGGTCCGGAATTCCAGCCGCGGGGGATCCGCCTCCCCCGCCAGGGCCCGCGACAGCGCGTCGCGGAAATGCACCGTTTCGAGCTCTACCCCGGCGTGCTGCGGTCCGGCCAGCTTCTCCAGAGCCGCTGCCCCGACCACCACCACACCGTGGCGATTGCCTCGTTCCCGGTGCAGCAGCGCCGCCGCGGCCTGGATCAACCCCTGCCACACGCGGCGCTCGTGCTCGTCAATTATAGAACGCCACACGGTTTCCAGCGCTTCGTGGGCGAGCCAGAATTCGCCACTGTTGAACAGCTCCGCGGCATGCTCCAATTGGCGTCGGCGGGCATCGGGAGTCATGGCTTCAGCTGACAGCTGACGGCTCAGAACCGATTCTCAGCAAGTTGACCGCCCCATGACACCCGCTCACCGTCGCCACGAGCACCAGCCCCCCCTGCGGTCGCCGCGCCGTGTCGGCGACGATGCGCTCCCCGTCCAGCACCGTGTCGACAGTGAAGGTGCCGACGCCGAACACGTGGTGCCGGCACACGAAGAGCGCGGGCCCGGACACCGGCTCGCCCTGCGCGCGCATCCGGTCGGCGAGCCCGCGCACCGCGTCGGGCATCTCCCAGGTCCGAGGGGCGCCGATCGCGGGGCAGATCGCCGGCTCGATGCAGTGTGTGGGACACACCCAGTCGGCGAACGAAACGTAGCGCGTCCGGTCGGCGGCGGTGCGGTCGTAGGGGGTAGCGAGGCTTCCCGGCACCGCGATGACCTCGAGGACGCGGCGCGGAAACCGCGCCTGGGTTCTGCGCACTACCCACTCGAACATCAGGTGGGACATGTGGGGGGACGGCACGATGTGATCGCGCGCGGCGTCGCCCGGACCGGGGCTCGAGGCAAAAAGGAAGTGGTCGAAGAAGGCGTCCCATTCGCTGGTGACGAAGCTGCGGTCGGGCGCTTCCGCAAGCTCGCGCCGCGCGCGACAGTCCGGATCGCGATCCACGACGATCACGGTGCGGTACTCCGCCTTGCCGCGGGCCTTCGCCTTGGCGAGCTGCGTAGCGTAGAACGTCCCGTAGCACCCGCCGCCTACCACGACGATGTCCCGCATGCGGGCCGGCGGCGGAGCCTCGCTCACCGGATCAGCCGCCCACCATCCACTGGCAGGACCACCCCGGTCACGTAGTCGCTCTGCAGCAGGAAGAGCACGGCCTGCACCACGTCGTCGGGAGCGCCGAGGCGTTTGAGCGGGGTGGTCTCGATCAAATGCGCGCGGGCGCTGTCCGGCCAGTCGTCGGGCGGCAGAATCGCGCCCGGCGCGACCGCGTTGACGGTGATTTCGGGCGCGAGCACCCGCGCCAGCCCGTGCGTGAGCATCACCACCGCCGCCTTGCTGATGTTGAGCGGCAGATAGGACGGCCACACCTCGAAGGCGGCGACGTCGGCCACGTTCACGATCTTCCCGCGTCGCCGGACGAGGTGCGGGGCGGCGCCCTGCGACACGAAGAACGCAGCAGACACATTCAACGCGAGCGCGTCGTGCCACGTCTCGGCGTTGATGTCGGCGAAGTCGGCGCGGGCGATCACGGCGGCAGAGTTGATGAGGATGTCGAGCTGGCCGAAGGTCTGGGCAACCCGGTCGGGGAGCGCCTTCGCGACCCCGGCGTCCCGCAGGTCGCCCGGGAACCGCTCGGCGCGCCGCCCAGCCGCGCGGGCCGCCCGCAACGTTTCCTCGGCGCCGGCGGCCGACGCGTGATGGTGGACCGCGATGTCGCACCCGGCTCGCGCCAGCCCGACGGCGATCGCGGCCCCCAGGCGCCGCCCCGCTCCCGTCACGAGCGCGACCCGACCGGCGAGCTCCACCGTCTCAGTCCGGAGCCGCGAGCAGCGGCAGGACGTGACCGGTCACGGTCGCTGTACCGGCGGAGGCCAGCCAGAGGACCGTCCGAACCACGTCGGCGATCTCGACGAAGCGCGCGCCGGCCCCCATGTCGCGCACGTTGGTGTCGGTGCGGATCGCTTCCGGCGCGATCGCGTTGACGCGGATGAGGTCGTCCCGGAACTCGCGCGCCAGCGCGCGCGTCAGCGCGGCGACGCCGCCCTTCGCAGCGGCGTACGCCGCCAGGTTGGAGGCCGGCTGCCGCACGGCGATCGAGGCGAAGTTGACGATCGCGCCGCCGCCGCGGCGCCGCAGCGCCGGGATCGCCGCCTGGCTCATGGCGAACACCGTCCGCAGGTTGCTCGCGATCTCGCGATCGAGTGCGGCGACGTCGCTCTCGAGAAATGGCCCGTAGCTCGTGAGTCCGCCCGCGGTGTTGATCAGGATGTCGAGCCCGCCGAACCGCTGTTCCGCGGTCGCGACCGCCGCGCGGGCGGCGGCGGGATCGCCCAGGTCGCCGGCCGAGAGTGCGGCGGCGATGCCGCTCGCCGCGAGCTCCCCGACCCGGGCCTCGAGTGTCGCGCGGTTCCGCGCCGCCACGACGACGTGCGCGCCGGCTGCGCCGAACGCCCGGGCGATGGCGGCGCCGATCTGCCCCGCCTGCCCCACGCCGGTGACGAGGGCCACTGTGCCGGCGAACGACGCGCCCGGATCCACTACCCTCCCGCCGCGGCGGCCACGATGTCGTCCACCGCCGGCGCCCCGCGCTGGCCGAAACGCACCGCTCCATCCTTGCCCACGACGTACACGGTGCGGGCGATGCTGCGGTCGTCTTCCTTCAACGCGTGATACGCCCGGGCGATCGCGCGGTCGGGATCGGAGAGCAGCGGAAAATTGAACCGCATCTTCTCGACGTACTTCTTGTGAGCGTCGATCGACGCGGGATTCACACCGAAGGGCTGAATCCCGGCCTGCTCGAACTTGGTCATCTCATCGCGCACGGCGGAGAGTTGGCGGTTTCACCCGGGTGTGTTGTTGCCCGGATAAAACACGAGAGCGACGGGGCCTTGGCGCAGCAGGTCCGCCAACCGGTATGTCTGGTCGTCCGAGGCTTGCGCCTCAAACGCGGGAGCGCGAGTGCCGATGGACAGCGGTTCGCTCATTACGCGTTCTCCTGACGTAGTCCTGCCATACGTCTCATCCGTACGCTCTTGTTTTTCGTGTCTCCAATTCCTCCAACCACTCCTGCGGCACTTCCATCCCCCCGAGCGGCGCGTGCGCGCCTCCCGTATCGCCTTCCCCGTGCCAGTCCGATCCCCCTGAGACAGCGAGGTCGAGCTTGCGCGCCAGTTTGGTGAGGCGCGTCTCGACGTGTTTGGGATGACTGGGGTGGCGCACTTCGATGCCGTCG
>DATFSB010000047.1:0-7348 GCA_035262825.1 Gemmatimonadales bacterium
TCGGTGCCGCGCCGGGCCACGCGCCGCAGCACGTCGTCGGCCGACAGGTGGTCGGCGGCGTCGAGCACGACGCTCGCGACCGCGAGCCGCTGCTGCGTCGCGGGAAGGTTGCGGTCGGTGAGGAAGCGGCGGAACGCCGCCAGCGCCCGGGCACCGTCAACGCGCATACCAGACCGCCGCGCCGCACGCCTGCGGCGGCTCCGCGTCTCCCGTGCGATCGGCGGTATGCTGCATCACCTGCGCCACGACCTCCGCCGGTGAGAGCGCCACTTCCTCCACCTCGACGCGCGACGTGCCCTTTTCCTTCCCGCGCACCACCAGCATATAGCGCGCCGTGTAGACCACCAGCCGCCCCTCCGGGTGACGGCGCGTCACCACGGCGGTGCCCCACTCCCGCCCCTCGCGCTTGATCGGCCGGAAGAGATAGATGGTGTCGATCTCTTCGGGCGGCACCTGCAGCGCCACCGCCGCAGACAGCTTCGCCCAGCCCGGTCCAAGACCCGGCGGCGGCGCCCCTAGCGCGGGGCCGGAGCCGGCGTCCGGGGGGATGCCTGTTCCCATCGTTCCACGAACGACCGCAGCACGTGCATGAAGTCCTGCGCGTTGGTGACGACGCCGAACGCCTGGTGCGTACCGCGGTCGCGCAGCTTGTTGACGACGAATTCCGTCTGATCGACGCAGATCGTCGTCAGCGGACGGATATCGGCGGGATCCCGAGCGTCGACGAACGCCGGCAGCATGTTGCCGACGGCGATGGCGTGGAGCGCGGTTGCGATGAATACGGCGAACGTGGCTTGCACCGTCAACGCCCGCATCGCGTCCTGTGCCGCCAGCGTGTCGCTCACGACGCCGGGGAGCGGCCCGTCGTCGCGGATCGAGCCCGCGAGCACGTACGGGATGCGGGCCCGCACCAGCGCGTGCATGATCCCGCCGGTCACGATCCCCTGCTCCACCGCCGCCTCGATCGATCCGGCGCGGCGGATGGCGTTGATCGCGCGCATGTGCAGGGCGTGGCCGCCCGAGACGCCCTCGCCCGAGCTCGACATGCCGAGCGTGGTCCCGAAGATCGCCGCCTCGAGGTCGTGCACAGCGACGGCGTTGCCCCCGAGCAGGCCGCCGACGTAGCCGTGTTCGATGAACCAGATCATGTCCTCGCGCGCTCGCGCGTGCACCAGCGCGGGTCCCACCACCCACACCGTCGTGCCGCCGCGGGCGCGCTCCTCGCCCAGGAGCTCGGCGAGCACGGCGTAGTCGACGGGGCGCTCGCGGGAGACCTCGGTCTGCATGAACCGGAACTCATTGGCGCTGTGCCCGCCGCCAAGGAATCCCTCGCCGTGGACGAGGATCCCTTCGCTGCCGTCCTCGGAGGAGCCGATCGCGACCGCCGCCCCGCGCGCCACCTTACGCGGCTCGGTGGTGACGAGGTCGCCGTTCGCCGCCCGGACGATGACGCAGTCCATGCGCGGCCGCTCGGGCCTGCGCCAGCCGGCAGCGAGGTGGACGTAGGTCGGCAGATTGGTGGTCGAGAAGAAGCCGTCGGGGAGCACCCCGTCGGCCGGGGCTGGAGCGAACCGGGCCTGGGGCGCCTGCGCGAGCGGTGGCTCGGTGAACTGCGGCAGCTGATACCGGAACGGCGGACGCCTCACTCCTCGCGACCCCTCAAAGAGTCATGGAGCGGGCAAAGTTACGTGGGAGAAAAGGCGTCTCGCAACGGCCAGCGGCTGGCGGGCCGCCCTTACGTCACTCGCCGCCCGGGTGCCGGTTCGGCCGCCCAGACCGAGCCGCCCACCGCGCGCCGTGACGGCGCCGTGCGAACGACGTCGGCGCCAAGCAGCCGCTGCGCTTCGTCCACGCCTGCCTGGAGATCGCCGGCGGTCCGGAAGCGCTCGAGGTCGATCCCGACGGCGACGAGGTGATGGGCCAGGCCGGCAGACACGCCGGACAGAATCGCGGACGCTCCCATCAGCCGGGTGGTCTCGACGGCAGCCAGGAGCAGGTTGGCGGCCTCCCGATCGACTTCCGCGACACCCGTGAGATCGATGACCACCGCCCGGGCCCGGTGGGTGCGGACACCCTCGATGAGCTGCCGCGTCAGCTGCTGCGCCCGCGCGGCGTCGACATCCCCGATGACGGGCAGTATCAGCAGCCGGTCGAGGAGCCGCAGCACCGGCGTGGAAAGGGCGCGAATGACGCCGAGGTGCTTCTGCGTCTCGACCTCGGAGCGCTTGCGATCGCTGATGTCCTGCGCCGCGGCGATGACGCGGCGGTCGGCCCCGTCCTCCAACAGCAGCCGCGCGTACACCCGCAACCAGCGGATCTCGCCGCCCCGCGTGGTCACCCGCAGGTCGCCGGTGAATTCCGCTCCAGCCGCAAGCTGCGCCAGCGCCGCGGTGACGGTCGCCTGGTCTTCCGGATGCACGAGGGCGGTCCAACCGAGCTCCCCCAACTCCGCCAAGGTGTAGCCGGTCACGAGGTGAAACCCGTCGGTGACCGATTCCAGGGTCACAGCGCCAGCGGCATCCACCCGAGCCATCGCCGCGAAGTCGGACGTCAGGGCGGCGATCGCCCGGTGCTCCGCTTCACTCTTGCGCAGCAGCCGCTCGAGCGCCGTGCGCTCGGCCATCGCGGCCGCGAGCACGAGGGCGGTGAGTCCGCTGAATCCGACGAACACCTGGAGCACCAGCAGCGCGACTCCTGACGGCGAGGCTCCGAACGGCCCCAGCCGGTTCAGCGTTCCCGCCAGGGCGATCGCGCCGAGCAGGACCACCGCCGTCGCGGCTTCTCTGCGGCCCAGGCGGAACGCAATCCACGCGAGCGGGGGGATGGACATGAACGCATAGCCGCGGTGCTTCGCGTCGCCGAAGATGAGCGCGGCCGTGACCGCGAGGACCACGAGCAGAGAGATCGCTTCCAGCGCGCGCGCCCGGGTCCACGCGATTCCTTCGGGGGCGCTCCACAGCAGCACAACGGGAGTGACGACGATCGCTCCGACGACGTCTCCCAGCCACCAGGTGAGCCAGATGGAGGGGTATCCGGACCAGGTTGCGAGGCCACTGACCGCGAGCGTCGTCACGCCGATCGTGGCGCTGACGGCGCACGCGACGAGGCCGGCGAGCCCGGCGAACTTGAAAATGTCCACGGGGCGCGCGAAGGCGTGACGCCCTTCGGCAAAGCGATCGACGAGGTAGGCGCCGACCAGTCCCTCGAGCGTATTCCCGGTCGCGATGCCCAGTGAGGTGAGAATCGTGCCGGAGGTCGCCAGATTGACGAGGAATGCCCCGACGAAGATGCCGGGCCAGACGTCGTATCCGAGAATCAGGAGTGCGGCGAGGGCGATACCGGTAGGCGGCCACACGGCGGTGGCGCTCGGGTTCACGATGGCGAGCGCGAGGCCGAGCTTGCCGGCAACGAAATAGATCCCGGCCAGCGCCGGGATATGCCAGATGCGTGACACGGAGCCTTCGCTCATGCGGTATCAGAGACGCTACGGGCGGCGGCACCCGACCGTCAAGGACTACGGCCGTTCGGAGTGCTCGGCGTCACGCGACCACCGCCGTGCCTGGTTAAGATGGTGACATGCCGGAACCTACTCCTGCACCCCCCCGCGGTCTCGACGGCGTCGTCGCTGCCCAAACCCGCCTCAGCCACGTCGACGGGCAGGCAGGCGAGCTGATCATCGGAGGCTACGCCCTCAAGGAGCTGGCGGGGCACGTCAGTTTCGAGGAAGCCGCCCATCTGCTCTGGGTGGGCGCGCTCCCCACACCCGACGAGCTCGCGGGGCTGCGAGGGCGACTCGCCGGGCTGCGCCAGCTTCCGGCCGAAACGATGCGGGTCGTGCGGGCTGCGGCCAGCGCGCCGCCGATCGATGCGCTCCGCATGGCGTGCGCCACCGTGTCGCTCGACCTGGCCGACGCCAGCGCCATCTCCCCGGCGGCCGACGTGGCGGCCGCCACGATGCTGACCGCGCGCTTCCCGACGATCGTGGCCGCCCATGCGCGTCTCGGCAAGGGGCTGGAGCCGATTGCGCCGAAGCCGGAGCTTTCGCACGCCGCCAACTTCCTCTATATGGTGCATGGCAAGGAGCCCGATCCGATCGCCGCCCGCGCCCTCGACACGTACTGGGTAACGGTGATCGACCACGGGATGAACGCGTCCACGTTCGCCGGTCGGGTGATCGCCAGCACGCGCTCCGACATGGTCAGCGCGGTCACTGGCGCGATCGGCGCCCTCAAAGGCCCGCTGCACGGGGGCGCCCCAGGACCGGTGCTCGACATGCTGCAGGAGATCGGCACCGCCGACCGGGCCGAGGGGTGGGTGCGGAGCGAGCTGGCCGCGGGGCGCCGCATCATGGGATTCGGGCATCGCGTCTACAAGGTCCGGGACCCGCGTGCCGAGGTGCTCAGTACCGTCGCCGACGCCATGAGCGCGGCGCACCTCGAAAACCGCGGGCTGTTCGATCTCGCTCGCGCCGTGGAACAGACGGTGCTGCGCGTGCTCGAGGAGGTGAAGCCGGGCCGGAATCTGCGGACCAACGTGGAGTTCTACACCGCCCTCGTACTGCAATCGCTGGGGCTCGAGCCCCGCTCATTCGTGGCGACGTTCGCCTGCGGCCGCGTCGCGGGGTGGTGCGCGCACGTGATCGAGCAGCACGCCGAGGACCACCTGATTCGTCCCCAGTCCGCGTACGTCGGGCCCCGCGGCCTGACGGTGGGGCGGTGACCGCGGGCGGTCAGTGGACGAGCCCGTGCTCGACGGTGTAGCGAATGATTTCGGCGTTCGACTTGAGTGTGGTTTTTTCGAGGATGCGCGTGCGGTAGGTGCTCACGGTCTTGACCGAGAGCTCCATGGCGGCGGCGATCTCCTTGACGCTTTTCCCCGCCCCGATGAGACACAGCACCTGGTACTCCCGGGCCGAGAGCCCTTCGTGCGGCGGGCGGTCGGCGCCGTCGGCCACGACGGCCGCGAGCTTCTGGGCGAGCGTGGGGCTGACGTACCGGCCGCCCCGCACGACTTCGTGAATGGCCGTCACCAGCTGTTCGGGTGACAGGTTCTTCGAGACGTATCCGGACGCACCGGCCTTCAGGGCGCGCACCGCGAACTGGTCCTCCGGCTGGACGCTGAGGACGAGCACGCGGATCCGCGGGCGCAGGGCTCTGAGCCGGTGAATCGTTTCCACGAAGCCCGGCCCCGGCATCGTGATGTCGAGCAGCACGACGTCGGCGTCGACGCTGCCGACCTGGGCCAGCAGCTCATCGCCGTCGCTCGCCTCCCCCACCACCGTGATGCCGCCGCCGGGCGCGTCCTCCACCACCCGCCGCAACCCTTCCCGCACAATCGGATGATCGTCGGCGATCAACAGGCGCGTCATGCCACCGGCTCCGGACCGAGCGGCATCCGCGCTTCCAGCACGACGCCGCACGGCTGACGCGTGGCGATCCGCAGGCGCCCCCCGTGCACACCGAGCCGTTCGCGCATCCCGGCGATGCCGAGTGAGCGCGGGCCGGTCGTCTGACCGTCGCCCAGCCCCTTGCCGTCGTCGGCGACCTCGAGCACGAGGTTCCCGTTCTCCTGCTCCAGCCGGATGTCGACGCGATGGGCGCTGGCGTGCCGCGCGACGTTGGTGAGCGCCTCCTGGACCACGCGGAACAGCGCGGTCGAACGCGCGTCGTCCACGACCAGCGGCCGGGCGGGCAGCTCGAGGTGACAGGAGATGCCGGTCCGCTGCGTGAATTCGTCGGCCTGCCACTCGATCGCGGCGGTGAGCCCCAGCGTGTCGAGCACAGCAGGCCGCAGCTCCGCCCCGATGCGCGTCACCGATTCGATGGCGCCGTCGATAAGGCGCAACGTACTCTGGGCGCGCTGGTGCGTCGCCGCGTCATCGGGCGTGAGCCGGCGCTCGAGCCATGCGACGTCGAGCTTGATCCCGGTGAGGGCCTGACCCAACCGATCGTGGATCTCGATCGCGATGCGGCGGCGCTCGTCCTCGCGCGCCGCCTGCAGCCGGTTCGCGAGCTCGCGCAGCTGCTCTTCTGACAGGCGCAGCTCTTCCTGCGCGCGATGGCGCTCCGTCACGTCGCGTTGCACGCCGAAATGACCGACGATCCGCCCGGCGCCCTGCTCTTCGTACAGGCAGATGTAATCGCCATCGATCCGGATCGGCGTGCCGTCGATGCGGCGCTCGTCCGTTTCCACGTGCAGCCGGCCGGCGTCGAGGAAGCGACGCCACACGGCACGGCCGTGCGCCAGGTCGTGGGCGAACAGGTCGTTGGGCGTGCTCCCAATGAGCTGGGCACGGGTCGCGCCGTACTGCCGCAGCATCGCGTCGTTGACCTTGGTGATGCGCTGGTGGGCAAACACGTAGTCCAGCGCCTGCTCCTTGTCGACGGTCTCGTCCCAGCGGACCGGCTCGTCCAGCATCATGAAGAAGAATCCGTCGAGCGACTGCGAGAAAAAGAGCTCCAGCAGCCGCTCGCGCTCGTGGACGGCGTCCTCGGCGCCCTTCTGCTCGGTGATGTCTTCCGTCAGTCCCGCGATGCGGTACACGTCGCCGGCGCCGTTGCGGATCGGAAAGGCGCGCGACCGTACCCAGCGCACGCTGCCGTCAGGGCGCACCACGCGGTAGCGCTCCGCCCACCCTCCCAGCGCCAGACTGGGTAGTGACGTGCGCACGCGCGGCCGGTCATCGGGGTGCACGGCCTCCATGAAAGCCTGCGGGTCGGCGTACACCTCCGCCAAGGGGCGGCCGAAGATCCGCTCGTAGGTGGGACTCACGTACAACAGCTCCGTCCGCTCCGGCGTCGTCAGCCAGAATACCTCGTCGATGTTTTCGGCCAGCTGCCGGAACCGCTCTTCCGCCACGACGACGTCCCGCTCCGCCCGGACGCGGTCGGTGAGATCCTGGTAGATCGAATAGACGGCGCCCTCAGCGGGGCGCTCCCCGGCGCCGATCGCGATCGTCGTGCAGTGCACCGAGACGTCCACCAGGGTGCCGTCTTTGCGACGACGCACCGTCGAGCGGATTTCCTTGAAGCCGTCAGCAGCGATCCGCGTGGTGTCGCGCGCCTCGGACATCAAGTCCGGCGGCACGATCAGCTCGTCGATCACCAGTCCTGTGACCTCGTCGCGAGCGAAGCCGAACAGCTCGCTGAAGCGCCGATTGACCCGCAGGATGCGCCCCGCGCGATCACTCAAGACGACCGCGACCGGCGCGTGCTCGAACAGCCGCTCGAAATACTCGCTGGCGCCGCGGACGGGCGCGTCGAGCGAGACTCCGCGCCGCGGCCGGATGATGAACCAGGCCAGGGCACCGAGCGCGGCGCCACCGAACAACAGGACGAGAGACCAGAGC
>DATFSB010000048.1:0-7795 GCA_035262825.1 Gemmatimonadales bacterium
GCGGAAAGGGCGGGGCCGCCCGCCCGTTTCCCGTGAAGTCCGAGCGCTGATCCGACGCATGTCTGGCGCCAACCCCCTGTGGGGTGCGCCGCGGATTCACGGGGAACTGCTCAAGCTCGGCATCGAGGTGGCGCAGTCGACGGTGGCGAAATACCTGCTGCGCTCGAAACAGCCGCCTTCGCAGGGCTGGCGAACGTTCTTGCGAAACCATCTTGGCGAGATGATCGCGATCGATTTCGCGGTCGTCCCCACCGTGCGAGGTCACCTGCTCTACCTGTTCGTCGTCCTCAGTCTCGCCCGGCGCCGCGTGTTGCACGTCAACGTGACCGCTCACCCGACCGCCAAGTGGACCGCTCAGCAGATGGTCGAGCCGTTACCCTGGGCACTGACCCCGCGTTACTTAGTCCGCGATCGAGATGGGATCTACGGCGAGGTCTTCCGCGGCCACATCAAGAATCTTGGGCTCAAGCAGGTCGTTATTGCCCCCCGCTCCCCGTGGCAGAACGCGTACGCGGAACGGTTCATCGGATCGCTGCGACGCGAATGCCTCGATCACATTATCGCGCTCGACGAACGCCAGGTGCTTCGAGTCGTTCGCAACTACGTGGCCTACTACCATCGGACCCGGACGCATCTTGCGCGCGGGAAAGACCCACCCGAGCTGCGTCCGGTTCAACCCCGGGACGCAGGGAGGATCGTTGCCATCTCGGAGGTCGGCGGGCTTCACCATCGCTACGAACGACGCAAGGCCGCGTGAAACCACGCAGATGGAGTTTTCGGAAGGGACAGGCGGTCGAGGTGTGCCTGCGTGCGGTGCGGTGGCTCCCGAGCACAGCGCCGCCAGCGTGCTGCCACCGTCGTATGCCGGAAGGTGTCGCTCCCCATGCCGACTGGACACGGGACGCCATAACAGGCCGTATTAACGGGGAATTGACAGAACGCCTCGTCTCGGACTTCCACCCCACCGAACCGCAAATACGGCCGAAGTGGATTGACTGGGTCGGACATGCCTTGGCGCAGGCTGGTTCAAGACCGTCGCGCTGGCGGTCGTAGCAGAGCGTGCATTTGTGCGAATGGCCGCCCATGCTGCTGCGGGTGATGACGCCGAACGGGCAGGACGCGACGCAGCACGAGCAGCCGTTGCAGATGTCGGCCTGGATGTAGACGTTCTCGATCTCATTGTGACTTAGGGCACCCGTCGGGCACGTGATCGAGAAGATTCTGCGACACCTGGGTTTGCCAATCGATACTCCCACTCCAACACCCGCGCGCGTCTCGGCTACCTGCCCGGGTTCGAGACGTCGGGCGATTGGGTTACCGGGTAACCAGTCTGGGCCGGGGTGCGCCGAGCACCGCGCGCAAGAGCGCGGTGGTGGCCGAGGGCGCCAGCGCCTGGCGTCCACTTGGCTTGCGGGGCGCTCCGCGACGCTTGACCGACGATTTGGCCACGCCTTATACGGGTGGCTGTCTGAGATTTTCGCGCGGCGGCGGGGGATGTGGCAATCTGATGGTATGGCGCAGGACGCTGATCGACAGCAGCGTGCATTCCTTGTGGTGGTGCCATTCACCGTCGCAACATTGCTCGCTCAGCGAGTCGCGTCCAATGCCATCCGCGACGGGCTTCTTCTCAGCTGGTTTCCGGTCACGGCACTCCCGTACTTCATCGCGGCGGCCGCGATCGTTGGGGCGCCAGCCGCCGAATCGTCCGGGCGACTCCTGGTCCGGTTCGGGCCGCGTCGCGTGGTCCCCTTCCTTCTCGGGATCAGCTCGGTCCTATTCCTGGCGGAATGGGGGCTCCTCCACCCCCTTCCGCGAGTCGCGTCGGGGCTCGTCTACCTTCACGCGAGCGTGCTTGGCGCCATCGGGCTTTCAGCCTTCTTCTCGCTACTCAACGAGCGCGTCGATCCACATTCGGCCAAGCGGCTGATGGCGCAGGTCGCTGCCGCGGCCTCTCTCGGTGGCCTGGCTGGCGGTGTCGGCGCGGAGCGAGTGACGGCACTGTTCTCACCGCAAGTCCTATTCGGCATACTGGCGGTATTGGGTGGTATCTCGGTGGCCGGCTCGATGGTCATCGGGCGTGGTATGCCTGCGCGGCGCGCCCAGTTGCACGCATCGGAGGATCGGCGGAGCGGATGGGCCGAGATCCGGCGGGTGCCACTGCTGCGAGATCTCGCTTTCGTCGTCGCGCTCGCCGCCGCCCTCGCGGCATTGCTGGACTACCTGCTCAAGGCGGAGGCGGTAGCATGGTTTGGCCCGGGCGATCCGCTCGTCCGCTTCTTCGGACTCTTTTACGCGGGCACGGCCCTCTCCGCATTTCTGCTGCAGGCGTCGTTTGGTCGCCTCGTCCTTGCCCGGTTCGGACTGGATGGTTCAGTCGCAAGCCATCCGCTGCTGGTGGGCGCGTCGAGCTTGCTCGCCTTCGTCCTCCCCGCGCCATGGCGCGGCGTTGTTCCGCGCGGCCTCGACGTGACTGTACGGGCGTCGGTGTTCAAGGCCGGCTATGAGCTCTTTTACACGCCCCTCCCCGAGGCCGCAAAGCGAGCGGCCAAGTCGACCGTGGACGTCACCGTGGACTGCCTCGGGAAAGGAGCCGGTGCGGCGCTGATCGTGCTGCTGACCAGTCTGGGGCCGATGTATGTCTTCGCCGCAGTCAACGCGGCCAGCGTGCTCGCAGCGGGAGCCGAGTTTGCCGTCGCCCGCCGCCTGCGGGCGCGTTACGTCGACGCGCTCGAGGGCGGACTTCGTCGTCAAGGCGAGGATTTGCAGACTCCGGTGAACTTCTCGCTGGCCGATTTCACCATTGCACAGAGCATGGCCGGGCTGGACGATGCCTCGATCCATCGAGCGCTCGACCAGACCGCCGAGGGGAAAAGCGCAAGCACGCATGATGATGCTGTCGTTGCGGCCATCGCCGACCTGCGATCGGGCGACCTCGCGCGTATTCGCCGCCTGCTTCGCGCCCCGCCCACGGACCCATTGATGATTGGAGCGCTGGTTCCGCTTCTCGCGGAGAAGACGATTCTCAAGCAGGTCGTGGCAGCGTTGACGACGTTTGGCGTGCGCGGCGCCGGCCAGCTTGTCGACGCGCTACTCGCTCCCGCGACGCCTGATGACGTGCGTCGCCGGCTTCCTTTCGTGTTGAAGGCCTGCGGATCGAGCCTCGCGCGCGACGGTCTCCTGCAGGCGCTCGCGGCGCCGAGTCTCGAATTACGGTTGCGATGTGGCCACGCGCTCCTGGCGCTGACCGATACCTATCCGGCGCTGGCCTCACCGCCGCAAGTCATCCTCGAGGCTGTCGACCGCGAGCTCGCGCTGGCGCGAGCCGGTGATGATCGCTCCTTCCGCGAACACGTCTTCAACCTGCTGGCGCTGGCCCTTGAGCGCGAGCCCATGCGCATGGCGGCTCTGGCCTTCGACTCCGACGATGACTACCTGCGCGGCACGGCGCTCGAATATCTCGAAACGGTGCTTCCACCGCGTCTCTTTTCCGCGCTCGCGCCGCGGTTATCGGTTGCGATCGTGCACGCCCCTCAGAAGCGTGATGAGACGGCGGCACGCGCAGAACTGGTGCACGCAACGACGACTCGCTTCGATCGAGACGAGCTGCGGCGACAGCTCGCCGCGCTCGATCGCGGTCCCGAAGACCATCACGACGCCCCTCAACGGAGGAGAGGGTGACGTCTGCGACCTCCGTCTTTCGGTCAGGTGACGTCGTCGCCTTGCGCTTCCGCATCGTACGTTACCTTGCCCGTGGCGGCATGGGCGAGCTGTACGAGGCAGAAGATCTCGAATTGCACGAACGGATCGCGCTCAAGACCATCCTGGCGCACATCGCCGCCAGCGACCGTTCGATGGTGCTGTTCAAACGCGAGGTGCACCTCGCGAGACAGGTGACCCATCCGAACGTCTGTCGCGTCTACGACATCTTCCGCCACCAATCCGCTCCAGCGCGCGCGGACAGCCCTGGTAACGAAATCGTGCTCCTGGCCATGGAGCTGCTGCACGGCGAGACACTGGCAGAGAAGGTCCGGCGCGAGGGGCGGTTGGCCACTGCGGACGTCCTGCCGATCGCCCGTCAGATGGCTGCCGGCCTGACGGCTGCGCACCGCGTCGGGGTCGTGCATCGGGACTTCAAGAGCCACAATGTCATGCTCGTGAAGCCGACTGGTGCGGACGAGGACATGCGCGTGGTGATCACGGACTTCGGTCTCGCGCGGCGGCAGACGCAGAACGATAGCACCAGTCTCTCGTTGTCCCTGACGGGGGAGAACACGATCTCGGGCACTCCGGCGTACATGGCACCCGAGCAGGTCGAGGGCGGCCCTGTGACGCCCGCGGCCGACGTCTACGCACTCGGCGTCGTGCTCTATGAGATGGTGACCGGCGTGTGGCCCTTTATGGGAGACACGCCGATCGATACAGCGATCAAACGGCTGCGTGAGCTGCCGCCGAGTCCGCGTGTCCACGTGCCCGACCTCGATGCTGTCTGGGAGGCGGCGATTCTGCGATGTCTCGGACGCCGCCCTGAAGATCGCTTCGCCAGCGCGGGCGACGTCGCGGATGCGCTGCTCGGAGCGTCGACGCACCCGGCCCCCTCGTCGCGGGCGATGGAGTCCCCCGCAGGTACGGCGCCGTCCTCGGTCCGGCGCTCCAGCCGCGACGCGGAGCGGCGCCAACTGACCGTGCTGGTCGCCGGCTGCGACGTGTTCGAGTCCGACGCGTACCTGGCACTCGACGCGGAGGATCAGGCCCGTGTGCTGCGCGCCTTCCAGGAACCGTGTGAAGAGGCGATCCGTAAGTTCGGGGGCACGGTCGTGCAGCGCACCGACACGGGGCTGCTCGCGTGCTTCGGGTTCCCGGTGGCCTACGAGGACGGCGCCGGCCGCGCCGCCCGGAGCGGCCTCGCGATCGTGGACGCCTTGAAGCCCTCGGGAGAGTTGAAGGGCCACCCCGATCCACTGGTGCTTCAGCCATGGGTTGCCGTCCACACCGGTACAGGGGTGGTCGAGGCCACGGGCGATCGCGTGTCACTGGTGGGCGAGGCACGAAACGTGGCCGTCCGGCTCGAAGACGTCGCCGTCGTCGGTCAGGTGATTTGTACCGACGCCAGCCATCGCCTGTTCCAAGGGCAGCTTCACTGTGCCTCTCTCGGGCGGCAGAAGGTCAAGAACATCACCCATCCCCTCGAACTGTTCCGGGTCGAGCATGTCGTGCTCGCCGGGAGTCCGATTGACGCCGCCACGCCGGCGGAGCTCTCACCCCTGACCGGCCGTGACCGCGAGATCGGCCTGCTGATGGATCGCTGGGAGCAGGCCCGCGAAGGCATGGGGCAGGTGGTGCTGTTGATCGGCGAGCCGGGCCTGGGCAAGTCGCGCCTGGTTCATGCGATGAAGGAGCACGTTCTGGGACAGATGGGGGAAGCAGAGGTGGACGCGCCCGTCATCGAGTGGCGCTGCTCACCGCACTTCCAGAACACGAGGCTGTACCCGGCCATCGACTTCTACGAGCGCGCCCTCGATTTCGATCGCGAGGAGCCGCGACACGCCCGGTTCGAGCGGTTGCTCCACCGCCTGGAGCAGTATGGATTAGCGCGACCGCAAACTGTAAACCTGTGGGCGTCGCTGCTGTCGCTGCCGACTCCTGAAAATTTCCCCCGACTGTCGCTCACCCCGGCGCGGCAGAGGGAAGAGACGTTCCGAGCGATGCTGGACTGGCTGCAGACACGCGCCGCCCGCAAGCCCGTCTTGTTCATCGTCGAGGATCTGCACTGGGTGGACGCGTCGACACTGGAGTTCCTGGGGCAGTTCCTCGCCGAGGGCCTGCACGACTCCATCCTCGCGTTGTTCACGTTCCGCCCCGAATTCAAAACGCCCTGGCCCGCCGGTGCGCACCAGACCAGCCTGGCGCTGAACCGGCTCACTCGCCGACAGGTCGCAGACTTGATGCGAAAGAAAGCGCGGGTCGCACTGTCGGACGTCGTCGTCGACCAGATTTTCGACCGAACGGGCGGTGTGCCGCTGTTCGTCGAAGAGTTCACCAAGATGGTGCAGGAATCAGCTGCGCTGGAGCAGGGCAAAGAAATCGAAACGTCGACCTGGTTGAAGCGACAGATCCCCGCGACGCTCCAGGACCTGGTGATGGCGCGGCTGGACCGGATGGAGGGCGAGCGTCAAATCGCTCAATTGGCCGCGACCCTCGGCCGAGAATTCAGTTACGAGTTGCTGTCCGCCGTCGCCGACGTGGACGAGGCGACGCTGCAACGCGACCTCGAGGAGCTGGTGCGCGCGGAGATCCTGTACGCGAAAGGTCGTCTGCCTCAATGCAGCTATACATTCAAGCACGCGCTGCTCGAGGACGCGCTGTACAACGCGCTGGTCAAGGAGAAGCGGCAGCAGTTTCACCGGCGGATCGGCGAGGTGCTGAAGGCGCAGTTCCCGCAGACGGCATTGAAGCGGCCGGAGTTGCTCGCCCATCACTTCACCGAAGCGGGCCTCATCCCGGAGGGTGCGGAGTACTGGCTGAAGGCGGGCCTCCGATCGGGGGAGCGCTCGGCGCACCACGAAGCGATCGGCCAGCTTACGAACGCCGCGAAGTTGCTCGACACGCTCGAGGGCACCAAAACGCGCGATGAGATGGAGTTGCGTGTGCTCGGCCTGCTCGCCCCGGAATATATAGCGGTGCGTGGTTACGCCGCGCCGGAAGCGGGACCCGTCTTGAATCGTGCCCGGGAACTCTGTGAAAGGGTCGGACAGCCATCTCAGTTGTTCGGGATTCTGTTAGGCACGTGGGAGTGGCGCCTGGTACGGGGCGACATCCGGATGTGCCTCGACCTCGCCGCGGACGGGATGGCGTTGGCAGAACGCGTGGACGACCCCGGCATGCTGATGGAAGCGCTGTTCATGCACGGCGTCACGGTGTTCTATCGCGGCGAGTTCGCCGACGCCCGGGTGTACTTTGAGAAGGCGATCTCGTTCTACGACGATCGCGAGCGCACGAAAGTGTGGGCGGCGCACACCGGTCACAACGCGGGTGTCACCCATCGCTGCTATCTCGCATTGACGCTGTGGCAGCTTGGCTACGCGGACCAGGCCGAGAAGGTGGATACAGAAGCTCGTGAGCTGGCTGACAGGATCGGCCACGCGTTCACGACGGCGCACGCGATCGACTTCACGGCGTGCCTCTACCATCATTGCCGGGTCGGAACCGAGGTGCAGCGAGCGGCGGAGCAGGAGATCGCCATTGCCACCGAGCAGGGCTTTCAGCTCTGGCACGCATTGGGCACTCTTCACAAAGGCGCCGGGATGTCGCTGCAGGGCCGCATCGACGACGCGATTCCGGTTCTGCTGGAGGGGCTGCAGTCCTTTCGCGCCACCGGCGCAGGACTGCGGATCCCGTACTACCTCGGCATGCTGGGCGAAGCGTACACACAGGCCGGACGCTTCGAGGACGCGCACCGCGTTCTCGACGAAGCACTCGCGACCGCCGAGAAGAACGACGACCGTTTCCAGCAAGCGGAGTTGCATCGCCTCGCCGGCGAACTGGTCCTCTCCGAGTCACCTGAGGATGCAGCTGCTGCCGAAGCGTGTTTCACACGCGCCATCGACCTTGCGCGCCTGCAGGAGAGCAAGGCGTGGGAGTTGCGCGCCACGATGAGCCTCGCCCGGCTCTGGGAGCGCCAGCGTCACAGAGAGGAGGCCCGCTCTGCGCTCGCAGCGGCGTATGGGAGCTACACAGAAGGTTTCACGACACCGGATCTCGTGGACGCCAAGGCGCTGCTGGAGACCCTGGCCGGGGG
>DATFSB010000049.1:0-5758 GCA_035262825.1 Gemmatimonadales bacterium
CGACCTTCGCGGGGACCGCGACGAGCTCGGCGTAGGAGCCGGGCCGGTGGACGCCGATCAGCTGAGCGTTGGAACATCCGTAATCCTGCCCGGAGAGGCACGCTGGGCACCGCCCACACGCGACGAAAGGCGAGACCGCAACACGATCGCCGGCGTTCAACCCGGTGACTCCCTCCCCCACCTCGACGAGGTCACCGGCGAAGTCCGCGCCGAGGATGTGCGGGAAGGTGAGTCGCGCGAACGGGTTTCTGCCGGCACGAGTTCCGATGTCGAGGAGGCCGCCCACGCGCACCGCACGGACGCGAACGAGAACCTCTCCCGCCGCCGGGTTCGGCGCCGGCGCGTCCTCGATCTGCAGCACCTCCGCCGGCCCGAACTCGCGTATGACGGCGGCCTTCATGACCCTTCGACGACCACTGGGTTGGAGAGCCGGCCAAAGCCGCCGACTTCCATCTCGACCAGGTCGCCCGGGCGGAGGAATTCGCCGCGCGGCAGTCCGACGCCGTCGGGCGTGCCGGTGGCGACGACGTCGCCAGGTTCGAGGGTCAGGATGTCACTGGCCGCCGCGATCAGCGCAGCGACGCTGTCGATCATGTCCGAGGTATTGGCTTTTTGCTTGAGGTCGCCGTTGACCCAAAGCCGCACCTCGAGGTCCTGAGGGTCGTCGACCAGGAATGCGGGACGAATCCCGGGACCCAGAGGCGTCGAGCGGTCGGCGCCTTTCGAAGCCAGCCAGTCCCATTGAAACGGCTCGCCGATCGGGTGCTGCACGCGGTGCGGTCCACGCAACGAGACGTCGTTGATCGCGGAATAGCCGGCCACGTAGGCTAGCGCCTCCGACTCTGGGACATGCCAGGCCCGGCGCCCGATGACGACCGCGAGCTCCGCCTCCCAGTCGACCTTCGCGGACGGATCGGTGGGCACGACGATGGCTTCGCCCGGACCGATGAGAGACGTGGTCGGAGGCTTGAGGAAGAAATAGGGACGGGCGGCAGGGTCGCGATTCACCTTCATCTCGCGCATGTGCGCGTAGTAGTTCGTGCCCGAACACAGCACCTTTCGCGGATAGCGGAGCGGCAGCTCGAGCTCCGCCCAGTCCACCGCGCGAGCGCCGCCTGGGTCGAACTCGCGCAGCGCTGGCTCGACCCGGTCCCAGCGCTCGACGAGCTCGAGCACCCCGCTCGCCTTGACGGGCAGCTCGACCACTCGATCGCCGTCGAGCGCGCCGGCCCGGCTCTCACCATCGCGACCTCGGTACGAAACGAGGCTCCAGGGTCTCACTTCTTCGCACTGATCCTCTTCGCGGAAAGCTTGGCGCCGGCGTCGAAGAACTCGTGGCCGGGAATCCCCGGGCCCCATAGGTTGGCGAACCGGTAGTCGGACATCTCCCACTTCCCAGGCCGGTAGTTGGCCTCGTCGTAGATCTTGATCAGGTCGGAGTAGTACTCGACCACGCAGCCGGCCGGGTCGAGGTGGTAGGTGAAGAGGTTGCCGCCGGCCCCGTGGCGGCCGGGCCCCCAGAGGAAGCGCCCGCCGTTTTTCTCGAGCACGTCGCCGAGCAGGCCGAGCTGGCCGAGGTTCTCGACTTCCCAGGCATAGTGGTGCAGCCCCTCTCCGCCCTTCGTGATGCCGATGCCATGGTGGTCGGCGTTGCAGCGAAGGAAGAGCAGCGTGCCGTCGCCGACGTCGTCGGACAGTCGGAAGCCAAGCACCTCTTCGATGAACTCTTGCGTCTCGCGTGGATGCTCGGATTTGAGCATCGGATGGCCAAACCGCCGCGGCTGCACCCCGCGGCCGGTGTGCCGCGGCTGATCCTGGGCCAGGCCGGTGTAGACCTCGAAGAGGTGGCCGTCTGGTCCCTCGAAGCGGATCGACTCCTTGACGGCGGGCTCGCGCTCGTGGTCGACGATCTTGACACCGTGCGTGGCCAGGCGGTTGTTGAGCTCGTGCAGGGCAGCATCGTCACGCGCCTCGAGCGAGATGTGGTCGAGCGCGCCTTCCTCGGCTTCGATGTAGATCAGCGAATGATGCGCGCCGCCGTGAGTGAGATACGACGTGTTGCCCTCGCGCACGACCTCGCGCAGGCCCATCACGGTGGTGGCCCAGCGCACAGAGTCCTCCAGCTTCGGCACCTGGAGCGCGACATGTCCGATCGCACTGATCATGGGGTCCTCCTTGCCGGCTCGAGACTAAGGATGCGCTCGGCGTTGGCGCGGAACACCTTGTCCAGCACCTCGTCGCTGTAGCCGAGCTTCGACCAGCCATCGAAGAGCCGCTGGTGCGTGAGGCTCGGGTAGTCGCTGCCGAACATGATCTTGTCCTTGAGCCTGCGCGGGATGTCGTGCTTCAGCGACTCAGGAAAGTACACAGGTCCCCAGCCGGACGTCTCCCAGAAGACATTGCCCTTGTGCAGCACGGTCATCAGCAGCTCGTCAGCCCACGGCCATCCCGGATGCGCGGCGATGATCTTGAGGTTGGGGAAGGCCGCCGCAAGGTCGTCGATCGCTAGGGGGTGCGACCGCCGCAGCCGCCGCCCCAGGCCGCCGGGCGAGCCCGCGCCCATGCCCGTCGTCCCCGCGTCGACCAGTACCGGCACGCCCAGCTCGTCGATTGTCTCGAATAGCGGCCTCAACTTGGGATCGTCGACCGCGAAATCGCCGCAGATGGGATGGAAGTGGAAGCCGATCAGGCCCAGGTCCTTGATCGCGTGCTCGGCCTCGCGGATCGCCTGCTCGCCCTTCCACGGATCGACCGAAGCCCAGGCGTTAAGTACGACGTCGGGGTGGCGGTCGCGCATCGCCGCCACGTAGTCGTTGCTGCACGGCGGGCAGCCGGTGATGGTCTCGGTGTCGAAGGCGACGAGCAGCACCTCGACCTCCGCGCGCTTCAGCTCGTCGATGACCTGCTGCTCGCTCAGTGGCTCCCAGGGCCGATGCCAGTAGGCGCGCAGGGCTTCCACGTAGGGAGCGATGGCCACAAACCATTCCGCGGTGTTCGGATGGCAGTGCACGTCGATCCTGCGCTTCGTCACTAACTGCATACACTGACCTGAATGCCCACGCAACGCCGTCGCCGCTCCAGCGTCTCGCTCAGCGCAGTCAAGCCGTACCAGCGCAACGGCTCGCTGCACGAGCACCTGCGGCGCCTCATCCTCGACGGCGTCATCCCCAACGGCGCGAGCCTCTCGCAGGTCGAGCTCGCGGAGCGGCTTGGCGTGAGCCGGACGCCGCTGCGCGAGGCGATGAAGATGCTGCAGGCCGAAGGCATCGTCGAGGCAGACCACGGCAGGCGCACGCGCGTCACCGCGCTGGACGTCGGCGACATCGACACCGTGTACGGCGTGCGCGTGCTGATGGAGGGCGCGGGCATGCTGGTCACCGTCCCCGCGCTGGACCGCGCGAAGATCGCAGAGCTCGCCGAGGCAGTGGTCGAGATGCGCAAGCACGCTGCGGATGTGAACGCCGACGTGTGGGCCCGCGCCCACCGCCGGTTCCACCGCGCCCTCGTCCCCGAGGCCGGCCGCGAGTTCGCGCGCACCCTCTCCACCTACTTCGACCGCGCCGAGCGGCTGCGCCGCATGTTCCAGACCGAGGAGATCGCCGGCGGATTGAGGCTGACCGAGGAGCACGAGGCCATCCTGCGCGCGTGCAGGGCGAAGAATGCGAGCAAGGCGGCCGCACTGGTAGCGCGGCACTCGTCGCGCGCCGCGCTCGCGCTCATGGCGCAGATCGCGCCCGAGCGCGAAGCCACATTGGTGCGCACCGCCTTGCAGCTCTTCTCGGCGCTGGAATCGGCCTGAGTCTTATCCGCTCGTCACCTTCAGGTGGCGCCAGCTGCCCTTCGCGCCCTGGCCATGCACGGACGTGCTGCCGTGCGGGCCGGTGGGCTTGAGGGTGCAGACGATGAGGCCAAGGGTCACCGACTGCACCTCTACAGGGATGTCGGATGTCTTGTAGAAGGACTTGCCGTCCACCGTCCACTGCGCGGTACGCGCTTTCGGACTGAGGGCGATCTCGCACGAACGAAACTCCCCGGGCGTGTTGATGGACACGAACGGCGACTGCACGAGGTAGCTGAACGAGCCACCCTCGGGCGTCACGCCCGGAATGGGCAGGCGCTCGTAAAGGGCGCCGACGCGGGTGCCGCTGAGCATCCAGTCGAAGATCATCCCGGTCGAGAAGTCGCCGACCACCAAGCCGATCCAGCCGTCAGTGAGGTCGTCCGGGTTGCCGTTGTAGTTCTCGGCGGCCATCTCGGCCGTGATCTTCGCGCCGTTCGCCGGGATGGGAATCGGCTGCGGCGTGACCAGCAGATGCTTCGGGTCGTCCAGCATGTGCACGGCGTCATGCTTCAGTCGGAATGGGTTGACGGTGATCGAGACGGTGCCGCCGTGGGCCTCGACCTCAGCCTGCGGATCGCCGTAGGACCACATGGTGCCGTCGGGCGTCGGCAGCTGCAGCGCCACCCACTTGCTCGGGTCGAGCACACCCGAGGTGAAGGTGTCGTACTCGAGAACGGTCATCGCTTGGCGCCCTCCTTGTTGGCGTCCCACTGCGGGAGCTGAATGATCTCGAGGCCGTGCTCGGCCGCGAGCCGGACGTACTTCTCCTTGTCAAGCTCCTGGCCCGGGGGCGGCAGCTCGAGGCTCGGCGCCGGCTGGCCCATCTTCTTGTGGAAGACCTCGAGTCCGGCGGGGATCGCGATCTGCAGCAGGTGGGCCTCGGTCTCGAAGCGCAAGCGGTGGGGGATGTCGCGCGGCAGCCAGATGAACCCGCCGGGCTCGATCACCGCCGTCTCGTCGCCGCACGTGCACGTCACCCGGCCGTCCAGCAGGTACCAGCCCTCGTCCTCCTGGTGGTGGACGTGGAGCGGCGTCTGGCCGGCGGGCGTCTTGAAGTCAAGCAGCCCCAGCGCGCCACCCGTCTTGTCGCCGCTCGCCTTGATGGTCATGAGGATCTGCAGGTACCAGATCGGGTCACCGCCCTCTTTGTCGAGGGCGAAGAACTCGTTCGACATCAGCTGCCTCCTAGGGATGTGTGGCCGGAACCCGGGACCCGCCGAAAGCGGCGGCGAAATCAGTCGCGAACTGTTTGAACGAGCACGGCTCGCGTCCAGCGACCCGCTTGAAGTCGTCGGTCGTGAAGTCACCCCAACCCTCGGAGTAAACGCGGCCGTAGTCGACGAGGTTGCCAACGAACCAGGGCGACAGGCCGAAGCCGAGCATCGCCTGGCGAGCCGCGTCCTGGGGCAGGGCGACATAGGTCACAGGCTTGCCAAGCACCTGGGCGAGTGCCGCGGCAGCGTCCGACATGCTGATCGACTCGGGCCCAGTCGGCGTGTACGTCTTGCCCGCGTGCCGCTTCGGTTGCTCGATGACGCGGGCGGCGAAAGGCCGACGTCGCGACCGTCGATCGTTCCTACGCGGCCCTCACCCAAGTTCATGTACAGCATCCCTCGGACGCGACAGAGCTCGCCGAGCTGAGCATGTTCTGCGTGTAGTAGTGGGGCTTCAGGATCGTCCAGGGAATGCCGGGACGCCTTCACCGCATCCTCGACCAGAGTCGCTGCCTTGTCGGGATTGCGGGCGAGTGCCCGGAGCTTGATACCTGGCTTGCCTTTGAGGTCGGCGAGCACCGCCGTGCCCACGGTGCCTGTCGCGCCGGTGACGAGAACCATGGAGTCAGCCATCGGACCCCTCCACAACGCTGATGGTTAACTGGTAAACTATCTGCCCAGTTTAACTGTATGCAGATAAATG
>DATFSB010000050.1:0-3261 GCA_035262825.1 Gemmatimonadales bacterium
CTGGCGCTGTCGGCCGACCTGCCGCTCTCCGGTCCCTGGCAGCTCGAGCTGCTCGCCGATCTCAGCACGAGTCCGCTCGAGCGACACGACCAGGACGGCTCGACAGCGACCATCACGCGATTATGGACCCTGGGGCTGGGAGTCGGGTTGCGCCGCCACCTGCATCCATGGCTCGACGGCCGATTCGCGATCGGGGCGCTCAACTACCTGCCGGCGCAGTCGGTAGGGCTGTTCAGCGACGGCTCGGGCGGGGTGATCCCATTCGGGTCGCTCGCGTTCGACGCCGCCCCGGCGCTGCTGGCGCGGCATCGGCTGGCGCTCGAGCTGGCGGGCGACCTGCACAAGTTCCTCACTCCGGCATTGCGCAGGGCCGGGTTCACCGAATCGCGCGTCGTCTATCGCATCAGCGCCGGCGTGCGGGTCGATCTCATGGGAAACAAGTGAAGCGAATGTTGCTGGTCGGCACGGCCGCCCTCGCGCTCGCCTGCTTCGAGCCGATGGTGCCGAATCACGCTCCTACGTATCCCTTCACCGATCAGTTCGGCGACGTGTTCCATTGGCCCGAGAGCCGGCTCCCGGTGCGGTTCTATGCCGAGCCCCGCGGCACACTGCCGGCGCTCGTCTCCGCCGCGGTCGACGCGTGGCAGCACCAGCTGCTGTACGGGGAATTCAGCGGGACGATGGTGAACGACTCGACCCAGGCCGACGTCATCGTGCGCTGGGCGGACAGTGTCCCGCCCGACGCGCCGCCCGACAACGGGCCGCCGGTCAAGGCCTGCGGCGGCGTCACGCAGGGGGTGCTCGATACGAGCGGGACGGCCTTCGCGGGCCCGTTCGAAACCCAGATTCAGATTCTCACAGGAACGGTGTTCACCGCCGGTCAGGTCCAGGCGTGCGTCGCCCGCACCACGATCCACGAGATGGGGCACGCCCTCGGCCTGTTCCAGGAGAGTCCCGACTCGCTGCGCGATATTATGGCCGCTCCGCCGCGCGTGAATCAGCCGAGTGACGGCGACCGCCGTACTATCGAAGCGCTGTACCACACCACGCCGACTCTGGGCCCGCCGCCTCGCTAACGAGAAGCGCTATCAGCTGTCAGCTGATAGCTGATAGCGCCTCTTTTCAGCGAATTCTGATGATGTCGAGCCGCGGCACGAGCGCGGCCGACAACGCCGTCGTGCCGTCGCGCGTGAAGCGCAGCGAGAACCCGGCCCCGCCGGGCGGCTGGAACAGCCGCACATAGAATCCCGATCCCGACGTCAATGTACCGCTGAGGCCCACCTGGCCCCCGCCCGCCGTCGCGGGTACCAGCGGATACGCCAACGGGAAATCGCTGCCGTCCTGCAGGTGCAAGGACGCGTACGTGGTCCGGAAATGCCACGTCGCGTATTGCAGCTCGCCGGGCGGCGAGAAGGACGCCAGGTCCGACACCCAGTTCGCGAGCGCCCAGCGCGTGACCAGTGACGTGAAGGGTTGTCCCGTCTGCGCAGCGACGTTCGCGGAGCCGACGAGCGTCGTTTGATGGAGTTTGCGCGCCAGCGAGTCGCCGAACTGATCGACGAGGTAGCGGGTGAACAGCCAGCTCGCGCCGATCTCGGCGAGGGACCCCGTATCCTCAGGGATGAGCAGCGGGGAAACGGACGGCGCGTTGAGGTACTGATACGCGTCGTACAGATCCCCGATCACATAGTTCGAGAACTGCTGCTGATTCCCCGGGAGGTAGCTGCGACCCGCCAGCTCCTCGGCGTACTTCGAGAGCCCCTCGTCGAGCCATCCTTCCTCGGCTTCACCGCTCCGGACCAGCACGTGCTGCACGAAGCTGATCATGTGCTGGAACTCGTGCACGAAGGTGACGGGGGTGAGGTTCTCGAGCTGGCCCGCCGTATGCGGGCAGCTCAGCGTGCTGTCGGGGTCGGCAACGACCGAGTAGAAGACCTCGCCGTGATTGAACTGCGAGGCAAAGCTCGGATCGAGGTCGCCGGAGAAGAAGAACCCGGCGACGAATCCGCTCTGCCGGCACTGGGTTCGGGTGACGAGCGAGTTGACGACCCCCGTCATCAGCACGATGACGACCGAATTGGAATCGACGTCGGAGACGCTGCCGAACGCCGTCGTGTCGATGGGATACAGCCGTGTGTCGAACACCTGCTTCAACGAGTCGAGCTGCGTCGAGTCGAGACCGGCCGCCGGCGCCAGTGTGTCGACGTACACCGCGATATGCTGCCCCACGACGCGGACCCTCGCAGCGACGTTCTTGATCGTGCTGCAGGCGAGATTGCCGCAGACCTTGAAGACGCGCAGCGAGCCGACGGCTGGAGGCGCGAGCGCGGCTGCTGTGGGAGCCGCCGCCGCGGCGCGCAGCGCCGCCGGGACGAGCGGATAGCTGCGCGACCGCGCCATCTGCCGCATGGTCTGGTCGAACGCAACGGCGACCTGCGAGCGCGTGGTGGGCGGCGCGGGGCTCTGCAGCGCCGCGATCGCCGTGGTCGCGGCCGCTCCACCCTGGAGCCGGAACGGTGAAGTCTGTCCCGACGTGCCCGCCGCCGATTGAGCGACCACGAGGTACTCGGTGGACTCGGCCGCTGCGTTCGCGGCGAATTGCACGCAGCCGGAGCTGGTGGCGGGATCGACGGCAGTGTAGGCCCCGACGTCGAGGGCGATGGGCGTGCCGACGCCGCTGGCACACGGCGCAGTGGGCGGTTGCATTGTGTGATCGCTGCTGCACGCCGCGGCGAGCGGGAATGCGAGCGACATCATGAGGCGGGTACTGCGTAGGCGGTTCGCCACCGGGATGGACCTGTTGAACGGGTCGTACATATACCCGGCTTGGGACCCTCCGAACCGCGGTGACGACACCTGTTTCAGCGTCCACAACCGCAACACACAGTCAGGCAGCCATGCCGTAACTCTGGTCTGCGTCGTCAAATACCGTGCTTGGCTTGACACGTTCGACCTGTTTCCCTAGCATAACCCCTTTCCCGGAAAGGACTTCTGGCTCCTCCGATGTCGATTCGCCGCCAGGAAGCCCTCGATTATCACTCGCAGGGTCGCCCCGGAAAAATCCAGGTCTCGCCGACCAAGCCATTCAAGAACCAGCGCGACCTGTCCCTCGCCTACACCCCGGGGGTGGCGGAGCCGTGTCTCGAAATCCGCCGCCACCCGGAGGACGTCTACACGTATACCGCCCGCGGGAACCTCGTGGCGGTCGTCTCCAATGGCACCGCCGTTCTTGGTCTCGGCAACATCGGAGCGCTCGCCGCC
>DATFSB010000051.1:0-5776 GCA_035262825.1 Gemmatimonadales bacterium
GCCTAACGTCGATTTCCCGACGATCACGGTCAACGCGGGACTGCCCGGGGGCAACCCAGAGACGATGGCGGCGGCCGTGGCGACGCCGCTCGAGAAGCAGTTTTCGACGATCGCGGGGCTCGACGCGATGACGTCGTCCTCCTCGCAGGGGAACACGTCGATCACGCTGCAGTTCTCGCTCTCGCGCAACATCGACGCCGCGGCGCAGGACGTGCAGGCGGCGATTGCGAAGACACTGCGCCAGCTGCCGCAGAACATGCTGCCGCCCTCGTATCAGAAGGTGAATCCGGCGGACTCGCCGATTCTCTTCATGGCGGTGAGCTCATCGACGCTGTCGCTGTCGGCGCTGGATGAGTATGCCGAGACATTTCTCGCGCAACATATCTCGACGGTGGACGGCGTGGCGCAGGTCCAGGTATACGGGTCGCAGAAATACGCCGTGCGGATCCAGGTGGATCCACAGGCGCTCGTGTCGCGCGGCATCGGCATCGACGAAGTGACGGCGGCGGTCGACGCCGGCAATCCCAACGTGCCGACCGGGACACTCTGGGGGCCGCACCGGGCCTACACCGTGCTTGCGGACGGTCAGATCCAGAGTGCGCCGGAATTCCGCCAGCTCGTGGTGGCGTACAAGAACGGCGCGCCGGTGCGGTTACAGGACGTGGCGCACGTGCTCGACGATGTCCAGGACAACAAGACGGCGAGCTGGTTCGACGGCACGCGGGCCATCGTGCTCGCGATCCAGCGGCAACCCGGAACCAATACCGTCGCGGTCGCTACGGCGGTGAAACGGACGATCGCCGATCTCGGCCCTCAGCTCCCCGCGTCGGTGCAGATCCAGACGCTGTTCGATCGCTCGCAGGCGATCAACGACTCGGTCCACGACGTCAAATTGACGCTCCTGGTCACGCTCTGCCTCGTGATCATGGTGATCTTCCTGTTCCTGCGGAATCTCTCGGCGACGGTGATCCCGAGCCTCGCGCTGCCGCTCTCGATCGTGGGGACGTTCGCGGCGATGTACCTGTTCGGGTACAGCCTCGACAACCTCTCGTTGATGGCGCTGACGCTGTCGGTGGGGTTCGTGGTGGACGACGCCATCGTGATGCTCGAAAACATCGTCCGCCACATGGAGATGGGGAAGCCGGCGATGCGGGCGGCGCTCGACGGCGCGCGTGAGATCGGGTTCACGATCGTGTCGATGACGCTGTCCCTCTCGGCGGTGTTCATTCCGGTGCTGTTCATGGGCGGGATCATCGGGCGACTGTTCCACGAGTTCGCCGTCACAATCGGCATCGCGATTCTCGTGTCGGGCTTCGTGTCCCTCACCCTCACCCCGATGCTGGGCAGCCGGTTCCTGCGGCCGCCCAAAGACGAGACGCACGGGAGATTCTACGAGGCGACCGAACGCGTGTACCAGCGCGTCCTGGGATTCTACGAGCGGACGCTCGGGTGGGTGATGGACCACCGACGTGTCGCGCTCGTGTTCTCGCTGGGCATTTTGCTCGGCACCGCCGGCCTGTACGCCGCCGTCCACAAAGGGTTCATTCCAACCGAAGACACCGGTCTGATCCAGGGGAACACCGAAACCGTGGAAGGGTCGAGTTACCAGGCGATGCTGGAGCATCAGCAGGCGGCAGCGGCGGTCGTGGCGGCAGACCCCAACGTCGCGCATTTCATGTCGTCGATCGGCGGCGGCACGATGAACCAGGGCCGGATCACGATCCGGCTCAAACCGCGCAGCGAGCGACGCCTCGACGCCGACGCCGTCGCGCGCGAGCTGACGCCCAAACTCCTCGCCATCCCTGGAATCCGGACCTATCTCCAGGTTCCGCCGGTGATCCGCATCGGCGGCCGGTCCACCAAGACGCAGTACCAGTTCACGCTGCAGGGCGCCGACATCCAGGCCCTGTACGAACAGTCCGAGGCGCTGCGTCTCAAGATGCGGACGCTGCCCAGTCTCACCGACGTGACCACGGATCTGCAGATCAAGAATCCGCAGGTCAGCGTGCACATCGATCGCGATCGCGTCGCGGCCCTAGGGCTTACGGTCGAGCAGGTGGAGCAGGCGTTGTACAACGCCTATGGGGCCGGGCAGGTCTCCACGATTCTGACGCCCAACAACCAGTACATGGTCATCCTCGAGCTCTTGCCGCAGTACCAGCAGGATCTCGGCGCACTCGGGATGCTCCACATCCGCGCGCCGTCGGGTGCGCTGGTGCCGCTCTCGTCGGTCGCCACGGTCACGCCCGCAGTCGGCCCGCTGAGCGTGAATCACAGCGGGCAGCTGCCGTCGGTCACGCTCTCGTTCAACCTGGCGGCAGGCGCTTCGCTCGGCGACGCCGTGTCCGAGGTCCAGCGGCTGGCGCGCCAGACCCTGCCCGCGACCATCACCACGGGGTTTTCGGGGACCGCGCAGGCGTTTCAGGCGAGCCAGCAGGGACTGTCGTTCCTGCTGCTCCTCGCCGTGCTGGTCATTTACATCGTGCTGGGGATCCTGTACGAGAGTTTCATCCATCCGATCACGATCCTCACCGGCCTGCCGTTCGCCGGGTTCGGAGCGCTGCTCACGCTGGTCGTGTTCCGGACCGATCTCAGCATCTACGCCTTCGTCGGCATCGTGATGCTGGTGGGACTGGTCAAGAAGAACGCCATCATGATGATCGATTTCGCGATCGAGGCGGAGCGGCAGGAAGGGAAGTCGGCCCGCGACGCCATCATGCAGGCGTGCAGCGTCCGGTTCCGCCCGATCATGATGACCACCATGGCGGCGCTGATGGGAACCCTGCCGATCGCGGTCGGATGGGGAGCCGGCGCGGAGTCACGGCGCCCGCTCGGTCTCGCCGTCGTGGGCGGCCTCGCGTTCTCGCAGATCGTCACCCTCTACGTGACGCCGGTCTTCTATACCTACCTCGACGCCCTCCAGGCGCGGCTCGGAAGGCACCGGCGGGTCGCCCCCGGCGGCCTCCCCGACGTCGTGCCCGTCGACTAAACCAGGCGCCCCGGCGCCTAACGTCCGGCCCTGCCGGGCGTGACGCCAATCACCCGGCGGCAGTCGACCAACCGCTATGGTTAGCCGGTGGACCACAAGACCCCGGTGATTTCTCCGGCGCCCGTCAGGCGTGCACTGTTATTGTGCGGTCTGGCCGCGATCTACTTTGCCGCCGGACGGCTGGGCATGCGCCTCGCGTTTCTCAACGCGAGTGCGACCCCTGTCTGGCCGTCGGCAGGGATCGCGCTGGCCGCGTTGCTCATACTGGGTACCCGCATCTGGCCGGCCACTCTGGTCGGCGCGTTCCTCGTCAACTATACGGTCGCCGGCGCGTTCGTCCCGTCGTTCGGCATCGCCGTCAGCAACACGCTCGAAGGCCTGGTGGGCGCGGCGCTCATCAACCGGTTCGCCAACGGACGGGAGTGCTTCGGCCGCCCTTCGGACATCATCCGGTTCGCCGCCATCACCGCCGCGATCAGCACCACCGTCAGCGCGACCTGCGGCGTTTCGATCCTGTCGCTCGCGGGTATGGCGCACTGGAGCGACTACGGGTCGGTCTGGCTCACCTGGTGGCTGGGAGACGCCGCGGGCGCCCTGGTGGTGACGCCGGTACTGGTTCTCTGGAGCAAGCCGGCGCGCAGTCTGTGGCGCCGCCACCAGGCTCTCGAGGCGGCGGTGCTGCTCGTGTCGCTCCTCGTGATGAGCCAGCTGGTGTTCGGCGGGCTGTTCCCCGACAAGAATTACCCGCTCGACTTCCTCTGTCTGCCGTTCCTGCTGTGGGCGGCGCTGCGGTTCGAGCCGCGCGAGGCGGCGGCGGCGGTGCTGCTGCTCGCGGGGGTGGCGATCTGGGGCTCGCTCTGGGGCTACGGTCCGTTCGTTCGGGTGTCGCAGAACGAATCGCTGTTGCTGCTGCAATCGTTCATGGGCGTGGCCTCCGTGATGACCCTGAGTATCGCGGCGGTCGTGTCGGCCCGGCGGCGTGCGACCGATCAGCTGCGCCTCCTGACGATCACCGACCCCCTGACCGGGCTCGCCAACTATCGCCAGTTGATCAGCGTGCTGGAGAGTGAGATGCGCCGGTCCAACCGCAGCGGGCGCACGTTCGGCGTGCTGTTCCTCGATCTCGATCGGCTCAAAGCGATCAACGACCGCCACGGCCACCTGGTGGGCAGTCGCGCCATCTGCCGTGTGGCCGACGTGGTCCGCGGCTCGTGCCGGTCGATCGACACCGCCGTCCGCTACGGCGGCGACGAGTTCGCCGTCATCTTGCCCGAAACCGACGAGTCCGCGGCGCACCGCGTCGCGCAGCGCATCACCGACCGGTTGGCGCAGGACCTCGAGGAGCCGCCCGTGAGCGTCAGCATCGGGGTGGCGGTGTATCCGCGCGATGGCGACTCGCCCAAGGCCCTGTTGGCGACCGCGGACCGGAATCTCTACGCGGAGAAAGCGCGGCGACGGATCCCCGTGCCGCAGTTGCCGGAATAGCAGCCGTGCGACTCGCGACCGCGTCGCTCGTCGCGTTGTCGGGACTGGCAGGTCCGCTGGCAGCGCAGCGGGCGCATCACCTCGAGCTCGGCGGATCGGTCGCCGCTACGCGCTACGACCACCTGATGGGTCTCCCCGATCACGTCGGCGTCCTGGTCCACGTGGGCTATTTCCTCACCCCGGTGTTCGCGCTCGAAGCCGCGGGTGGATTCTCCCAGCCTCATACCGCGATCCCGTTCGAGTTTACGACGGTGAGCTGGGCCAGTGCGAGTGTGGTGCTCAACTTCCCCCTCGGCTCCCGGCAGCTGCCCTACCTGATGGGGGGCTACACCCGCATTCGGTATGGGGGGGATCCCCCCTACGACTACGGCGACCATGCGGTGCACGGCGCGATCGGCGACCGTGTGTTCCTATTCCCCGGGGCCGCCCTCCGGATCGAAGGAAGGGCGATTTTCGCGCCGCACACTGACGCGCGCTTCGGCGGCCGCTGGGCAGGGCATGTGGTGGGCTCGCTGGGAGTTTCTCTGTTCACGGGCGGTCGGCGCACCAGCCAGGGCGCGGGCAGGTGACGTCCCATTGTCAGTCGCGGCCCGAGGGCTCGTAACGCAAGTCACCGCCCACCACGTCTGCGGGCTAGATGTTATGGGAGTATGCCGAGAAGCACGCGCCGCACCGACCTGCGCGACATCGTCGCCCCGCTGCTTGCGCTCGCCGCTCTGACTGCCCTCGCCGCCCTAACCCTCGCGGGCTGATCCCCCCGCAGGCTAGTTTCGGGGCGATGTCTCAAACCGCCACCGACCTCACGATCACCTTGCAGGACGACCGTCCCGGCGTGCTTGCCGCGGCGCTGGAAGCCATCGCTCGCGCGGGCATAAACCTGGACGGCATGGCTCAATTCGATGGGGTCCTGCACTTGCTCACCCGCGACCCCTCTGGGGCGACGCGGGCGCTGCGCGCGGCCCGAGTCCGTGTTGTCGCCGAGCGGCAGGTACTGCTGGTCGAGCTGGAGGATCGGCCCGGGGCGGGGGCTGCCGTGCTGCGTCGCCTGGCCGACGCGGGGCAGAATGTCGATTACTGCTATCTGGCGACCAATACACGACTTGTGATCGCAGGGGACGACCCGAAGCGGCTCGCCCAGGCGCTGGAGTAGTGCGCACAAGCCCCGAGTTTCGCAAATTGTCGGGCTCATGACCCCGTCATCGATAACTCAGCGATTGGCTACGGTCGCTGCCCTCGCAGCGGTCGTGGCGTGCGGTGCGCCGAAGGCCGACCCCGCGCCAGCCCCCGTGGCCGATTCGGCGA
>DATFSB010000052.1:0-3184 GCA_035262825.1 Gemmatimonadales bacterium
TGTAAACGCATGCGCGACAGCTGCCAGGTCTGGAACTGCACGTGACGTTCCTCGTCCTCGAGGATGCGTTCGCACAATCGTTGGAGCACGGTTGACGCCGTAGCGCGTTGCAACGCGGCGTAGTACACCTGTGCGAAGATCTCCGCGGTGACGAGCACGGCGATCGAGACCTCGAGGCTGCGGAAGAGATTGCGCAATCTCCGGAAGACACTGTCGGCAACCGTGCGTGTGATGAGCGGGATGCCGTTCAACCGCAGGAAGCGGGCGAGGTCCCTGGCATGCCGATGCTCTTCGGCGATGAACAGCCGCAGTGCGTAGAGATAGTCGTGGTCGCCGGTCACGTTCGCGTAATGCTCGGCGTAGTGATAGAGGTGCTTCCCCTCTGAGCTCTCCCCGCGCTGGAACTCCTGGATCGATCGTGCGACCGCGGAGCGCGCCTGACTGTCGAGGTCGGCGCCGCGCTCCCAGGGAATAGCGGATGGACCCCGCACATTGGACTCGAAGTACTCACGCCAGGCAGTCGACGAGGATGGGATCTTACTTTGCATGGAAAAGTACTTTAAGATGGACCCGTGTCGGAGTCAAGCGGAGCCGAGTCGGCTTCGCCGGCGCTCGGGAGGTCGCTGCGCCTGCCACGGACGGCGTTCTGTCGGTATCTTCCTCACCCCAAGCGCCAGTAGCTCAGCTGGATAGAGCGTCGGCCTCCGGAGCCGAAGGTCGTGGGTTCGAATCCCGCCTGGCGCATTGGCCTGCCCCTGCTCCCTCCCCTAGCACCGCTAATCCACCGTCAGCTGGGAACACCGCCGTCGCAGCGTCGTACTACGCGCGAACAGCTCAATCCGGAGATTGACTATGAAAGCCGCTATGGCCCTGCTGGCGCTCGCCGCTGCGCCGCTCGCCGCACAGGATTCCACCGCTCGTCCAGTTGCGCTCCAGGTCGTCGACGCCGCCATCGCGAAGTCCGTGGTGGACCGTGCTCCCCAGGACACCGGCTCCGCGTTCCCCGCCGATGTGGCGCAGCTCATCTGTTGGACCAGGATCGAAGGAGCGTCCGGCACGACCACCGTCCACCACGTCTGGTTCCACGGCGACCAACAGGTTGCCGACGTCGAGCTGCCGGTCGGCGGGTCGCCGTGGCGGACATTCAGCCGCAAGACCGTCCCGGCGGACTGGACCGGGTCGTGGCGCGTCGAGGTGCGCGACGCGAGTGGGACGGTGTTGAAACGGCTGGATTTCAAGGTCGGTCAGTAGCGTGGGACCGGCGCTCCTGCTCGCCACCTCGCTCAGCGCATTCGCCGGTCAGGTGGGGCAGGAGTTCCACGTGACATGGCGTCCGGCGCGACCGGTGCAGGGGTCACTGGTGCTGGTCGGCGTGCGCGCGGCCCCCCAGGACAGCGTGCGCGCCGTGGAGGGGGAGCTGGCGGGGGAGCCGCTCCATTTCGAATTGATCGACGGCTGGTTTCGGGCGATCGGCGCGGTGCCGCTCGACGCCGGGGCGCGCGCCCGTGTACAGATGGAGATCGAACGCATGGGGGGTGCTCCCGACACGGTGATTCGCAACGTGTCGGTGGTCCGGCGCCGGTCCCCGAGCGAGCGCCTGCGAACGGACCCGGACTTCGTGACCCCGCCGGATTCCGTCGCGCCGCGTCTCGTGAGCGAGCGCGCGCTGGTGCGCGGGCTCCACCACCAGTCCCATGACGTGCCGCGCCTGTGGCGCGGACCGTTCCAGCTGCCCCGTCCCGGACCGACAGAGGATGGATTCGGGATCCGGCGCATCTTCAACGGCCGGCTGCGCAGCCGGCATCTCGGCGTGGACTTTCCGGGGCGGCGCGGTGATTCCGTCATCGCCACGAATCGCGGCGTCGTGGCCTTCGTGGGAGATCTCTACTTCAGCGGCACAACGATCTTTCTCGACCATGGGGCCGGTCTGCAGACCGTGTACCTGCACCTGAGTCGCGTCCTGGTCGTGTCCGGCGACACCGTGTCGGCGGGGCAGCTCATCGGTCTCGTCGGTGCCTCGGGCCGAGTGACCGGCCCGCACCTGCATTGGTCCGCGTCCTATGGGGGCGTAGCAGTCGATCCGCTGAGTCTGTTGAAGCTCGACGTCGCGGCGCCGTTGCCCTGATGGCGCTGTCCCTGCCGCTCAGCGAGACGTAGCGGCTGCAGGACCACACTCTATCATTGGGTCCCGTGGGACCCATACTCACCAGCGCCGGGCTGGTTCTCGCAGGACTTTCCGCGCCGCAGGGGCACGATTCGGCAGGCCGGGACACGATTCGCGCTGTCGCGGTTCCGATCGGCGACCGGCCGAGCTGGGACGCCGCTGACTCGATCGACGACCTGCGACAGCGCGAGCCCCGGCAGGGCGAGCCCGCCAGCGAACGCACCGTCGTCCGCGTAGCCCGAGATGGTTCCACCCTCTTCGTGTGGGTGCGCTGCTTCGATTCCGATATGCGACGTATCCGCGCGACCCAGCTGCGACGCGACGCCGATCTCTCGAGCGACGACCACGTCGAGCTGCTGATCGACTCGTTCAACGATCATCGCAGCGCCTTCGTATTCGGGACCAATCCCAACGGGGCCATGTGGGACGCTCAGTTCTCCGGCGTCGACGACCTGAATGCGAGCTGGAACGGCGTTTGGGACGTTACGGTCGCGCGCGACACGCTGGGCTGGACGGCGCAATTCACGATTCCCTTCCTCGCGCTGCGGTTTCGCCCCGGCGCTAATCCCGCTTTCGGATTCAACGTCCGGCGCTTCATCCGGCGCAAGAATGAAGAGGACCTGTGGCGCTCTTACGGACGGGCCCAGGGGCTCTACCTCCTCAATAAGGAAGGGACGATCACCGGGCTGAGCGGTTTGCGCCGCCCCCACGACCTCGAGCTCTACCCCTATGTGCTGGGCCGAGTCGTGCAGGCCGAGCACGACAGCCTCGGCGGCCGCACCGCCGGGGGGTACTTGGGCGGCAAGTCCGGGATCGATGCGAAGCTCCCGCTCAGCCCGACCCTCACGGCCGACCTGACCGCCGGCACCGACTTCGCCCAGATCGAAGCGGACCAGTAGGTGATCAACCTCACCCGTTTCCCCGTGTTCTTCCCGGAGAAGCGCGAGTTCTTCCTCGAGTCGAGCGGCCTCTTCACCTTTGGCACGCCCGAGCGGGCCCAGCTCTTCTACTCCAGGCGCA
>DATFSB010000053.1:0-12721 GCA_035262825.1 Gemmatimonadales bacterium
GAGCCGTTCACCGGTCTCGACCGGCTGGCCGCGGAAGAGCTGGGGCGCCTGCTCGGCGAGCTGGCGGCGCGCGGGCGCGCCACGGTGCTCGTCACGCACGACGTGAAGGAAGGAACGGACCTGGCGAGCGACGTCGCCTTCATGCGGGCCGGCCGGTTCGTGGAGTTCGGCCCGCGCGGCACGCGCGACGCGGCGGCGCTCACCACGGCGTACCGCGAGGCGCTGCGCGGTGCGTGAGCTCCTGCGGCATGCGTGGCTCATCGCCCGCAAGGACCTGCAGCTCGAATTCCGCTCGCGCACGGCGCTCGCGTCGGCGTTCGTCTTCACCGCGCTGGTGCTGGTCATCTTCGAGTACGGGCGCGATCCGACCGCCGTTCCAACCATCGATCTGGCGCCGAGCATCCTATGGGTGACGTTCAGCTTCGCTGCGATGCTCGGCTTGAATCGCGCCTTTCAGGCGGAGCTCGAGAACCAGGCGCTGGACGGGCTGCTGCTCGCGCCGATCAGCCGCACGAGCCTGTTCTGGGGGAAGTTCGGTGCGAACCTCGTCTTCGTGGCGCTGGTGCAAATCGTGGGTGTGTTGCTCTTCGTTCTGTTCTTCAACGTTCCCGTGTGGCGCGTGTGGCTGCCGTTCCTGCTCGTGTGTGCACTCGCGACGATCGGATTCATCGCCGTGGGAACGCTGTTCAGCGCCATGGTGGTGCGCACCCGGTTTGCCGAGCTGATGCTGCCAGTGCTGCTGCTGCCGTTTCTCCTGCCGCCGTTGATCGCAGCGGTGGCGATCACGGTGAAGCTGTTCGCGGGGCGTCCCTTGAGCGAGAGTGCGGGGTGGCTTAGGTTGCTCGCCGGATACGACCTCGCATTCGTCTCGCTCACGACGCTCCTGTTCCCCGCAACGGTGACCGAATGACACTGGCCCAACGCGGTCGCTGGATCACTCTCGGTGCGCTGGTGCTGCTCGCCGGCATCTACGTGCGCGCGCTGCGCTTCACGCCGGTGGAGCTGCACCAGGGGCCGGCCCAGAAGATCTTCTACCTGCACGTTCCCGCCGCCTGGTCGGCGATGCTGTCGATGGGCTTCGTGGGACTCGCCAGCATTCTGTTTCTCATCATGAAGGACGCGCGGCTCGATCGCTTTGCCGCCGCCTCGGCGGAGGTGGGCACGACGTTCTGCTGCGTCATGCTGACGACGGGACCGCTATGGGCGCGGCCGATCTGGGGGACGTGGTGGACGTGGGACGCGCGGCTCACGCTGACGCTGATGCTCTTCTTCCTGTTCATCGGCTATCAGGTGCTGCGCGGTGCGGTCACCGATTCCAGACTGCGCGCCAACTATGCAGCGGTCGTCGGGATCTGCGGGCTGATCCTGCTGCCCTTCATTCATCTCAGCGTGTACTTGTTCCGGACGCTCCATCCGCTCCCGATCGTGCTCAAGCCGTCGGCGCCCTCCCTCCCGGCGTCGATGCTCGTGACGCTGCTGCTCTCGTTCGGGGTGTTCACCCTGCTGTACGTGGGATTCGTGATGCAGCGCTACGCGCTGGGGGAGACTGGCGATGCCTGAGGGTGTGGCGGAGAACGGTGGTTACATGATCGCGGCGTACATCGTCACCGCAGTGATCCTTCTGGGCTACAGTGTACTGCTGGCCAGAAGGACCAGGAAAAGCACTTCTAGACGCACAGACGTACAGGGGTAAACAGATACTGCGAGTGAACGGGTAGTCCTATTCACCCAACCCTGTTCTCCCCTGTGCGTCTGTGCGTCTAGTCTTGCCGTTCTCCCCGGTGCGTCTGTGTGTCTAGTCTGCCGTTCTCCCCTGTGCGTCTGTGCGTCTAGTTGTGGCCTGTCCTGCAACCTGGAGCTTCAACTCCGTCCTCATCGCAGCCAACTGCCCTGCGCCCCCGGGCACCTGCTGCGCCCACAGGGAGAGCGCCTGGTCCGCCGCCGCGTCGTCGCCGGCCTGGTACAGCGCTGCGGCGTTCTGCCGCATGGCGTCGGGGCCGGCCCCGGCGGCGTAGGCGCGCGAGAACCGTTCGGCGGCCTCCGCGTAGCGCCCTGAGCGACGGAAGATCTCCCCGGCTGCCAGCGCCGCGTCAGGCCGCTCGGCCAGCGTCAGCGCCTGCTCGAAGGCGGTCAGCGCTTCCGGATGCCGGTACACGGCGAGCCACGCTTCACCGAGCAGCATCCACGCTTCGGACTCATCGGGAAACCGCTCGGCGGCCTGCTGCGCCAGGGCGCGCGCGCCCCAGCGGTCGTCCCGCTGCCGCAGCAGGTCCGCCAGCAGGCGGAACGACGGGATCAGGGAGGGTGTGACGGCGCACGCGAGCCGGTGCCAGCGCGCGGCGCCGCCTGCCGTGGTGGCGTGGGTCGCACGCTGGGCCGCGAGCCCGGCCAGTGATCGACGCAGGGTGGTGAGCACAAACTCCCCGAGCGGCGGGAGGTCAGCCCTTTTCCGGGAGCAGGAACAGCTTCCACACCAATCCGGCGGCCGCGCCGCCGATGGCAGGCCCGATCCAGTACACCGCCTGGGCGTGGAACGTCCAGGCGATGAGCGCCGGTCCGAACGCCCGCGCCGGATTCAGTGCCGCCCCGGTGAGGCCGCCGGCGACGAGCGCGGACACGAAGATCGCGAGGCCGATGCCGAAGCCGCCGATCTTGGGTGCGTGGGACGAGATCGCGGTCCCGAAAACCGCCGAGACGAGGAAGAAGGTGAGCAGCGCCTCCAGCCCGATCGCCTGCACGAAGGAGATGGTGAGAGAGAGGCGCGGCGCACCGACGGTGACGGCGCGGACGGAGGCGGCGTTGAACAGCAGACGGACAAGCGCCGCGCCGACGATACCACCGACGAGCTGCGCCACGACGTAGCGGCCGAGCGTTTTGGCGTCGATCTTCCCCGCCACGAAGACGCCGAGGCTGACCGCGGGATTGAAGTGCGCGCCCGAGTAGTGCATCAGGGAGCTGATCAGGACGGACATCCCGACGCCGTGCGCGAGTGCGATCCCGAGGCTCGTGACCCCGCCGTTGGTGACCGCGTTGGCGACGACGCTGCCGGCACCGATGAAGACGAACATGGCCGTGCCGAGAAACTCCGCCAGCAGCGGCCGGTATTTGAGGTTCACCAGAGACCTCCGAAAGAGTGTGCGGGCGCCAAAGCTATCCGCGTGATCAGGCGCGCCGCAACACCAGCGTGGCGTTGATGCCGCCGAAGCCGAACGAGTTGGTGAGAATCGCGCCCGGGCGCGCGGCGCGCCCCGCACCGGGGAGGCAGTCGAGGTCGCAGGCTGGATCGGGCTGGGTGAGGTTGATCGTGGGCGGGAGCCACCCGTGCGCCAGCGTGAGCGCGCAAATCGCCGTTTCGATGGCGCCGCTCGCACCGAGGGCGTGGCCGTAGTAGCCCTTCGTGCCGCTCACCGCGAGGCGGTAGGCGTGGTCCCCGAACACCTGTTTGATCGCCATCGTCTCGGTCGAATCGTTGAGCGGCGTGGACGAACCGTGAGCGTTGACGTAGCCGATCTCGCCGGGCGACACGTCCCCGTCGGCGAGCGCGATCTGCATTGCGCGAGCGGCCTGGCGCGCGTCGGGCCGCGGGGCCGTCATGTGATAGGCGTCGTTGGTGCAGCCGTAGCCGACGATCTCGCCGTAGATCGGCGCCCCGCGCGCCAGCGCCCGGCCGCGCTCCTCGATCACCACCACCGCCGCTCCTTCGCCCATCACGAAGCCGTCGCGGTCCACGTCGAACGGCCGCGACGCAGTGGTCGGATCGTCGTTGCGCGTGCTCATGGCGCGGATATTGGCGAACGCCGCGAAGGTGAGCGGGGCGAGCGGCGCTTCCGCCCCGCCGCAGATCATGACGTCGGCCAGGGCGTCTCGCACCGCGTGGAATGCTTCTCCCACCGCGATCGTCCCCGAGGCGCAGCTCATCGCGTTCGTGGCGTTCGGTCCCGTCGCCCCGAATTCGATCGCGATGTTGCAGCTGGCGGCGCCCGGGAACACCGCCAGCGCCAGCGCGGCATCGAGCCCGCGCGGCCCTTCGCGCATGAAGTTGCCGACCTGCGACTCGGCGAACGCCACCCCGCCGAGTGCCGACCCCATCATCGAGCCGATGCGGTCGGGGTCCTCGCGGGCCGGCTCGAGGCGCGCGTCGGCCACGGCGAGGCGGGCGCTCGTGACGGCGAGCTGCGAGAAGCGGTCGAGCCGGCGGGCGCGCTTTGCCTCGAGAAAGTCCTGCGGGCGGAAATCGGGGATCTCGGCCGCGATCTTGGTGCGGAACGGCGTCGGATCGAAGCGGGAGAGCGTGCGCACCGCCGACGTGCGCGCCTCGAGACCGGTCCACAGCCCGTCCGCGGCGGTGCCGATCGGCGTCACCGCCCCGACGCCCGTGATCACAACCCGGCGCTTCACGCGCTCGGTCATGCGGCCTCCGCCGTGGCGCGGATCCCCGCCAGCGTGCGCGACGCGATGCCGTGCACGAAGACCGGCCCGATGACGAGGTTCGCTGCCAGGCCGCCGACGAGCGGCCACGCAGGTCCGCTCCACTGATGCATGATCTCCACCGCCACGCCCCCTCCCGCTGCCGTCGTGAGCTGCCAGCGCACATCCATTCCCGTCGTGATCCCGTCGACGTGCCGGTAGCGAATCACCGGCCGTCCCCCATCGGGCTCGACCCACATCTCCGACACCCACCACGTGGGGTAGCGCAGCGGTGCGGGCCCGAACGGCCGCCACGCGGCCATCTCGACCCGCCCGCCGTCGGAGCGGCGCTCCAGCATCCGCACCCAGCGGTAATGGGGCAGGATCTCAGGCCAGCGCTCGACGTCGCGAGCGACTGCGAACACGCGATCGAGCGGCGCGCGGATGAGAATGCGGTCGATGGTGTGCATGAATGCGTGATCAGTGGTCGGTGGTCAGTGGCCGGTGAAGTTCACCAACCACCGGCCACTGACCACCGGCCACCAGTTCACAGGCCATACCCACCCCTGAAGTACAACAACGGTCGCCGCTCCGTCACCTCTCCACCAGTCACCAATCCGATGAACACGGTGTGATCGCCGCCGGGCACTTCCGCCTGTTTCACGCACTCGATGTGGGCCAGCGCGCCGTCCAGCAGTGGAATGCCGTGGCGGTTCTCCCGGTACCCCACGCCGTCGAAGCGGTTCGTCGTCTCCGCGGCGAACGCCCGCGCCAGCGCCTCCTGGTCGGCGGCGAGAATGTTCACGACGAAGTGCGTCGCGCCGAGCATCGCCGCGTGCATGTCGTTGGCGTGATCCACCGCGACGAGCAGCAGCGGCGGATTGAGTGACACCGAAGTGATCGAGCTCGCCGTCATCCCCTGCGGGAGCCCGCCCGCGTCGCGCGCCGTCAGCACCGAGACGCCCGTGGCGAACCGGCCCAGCAGCTGCCGGAACTGCGCCGCATTGACCCCGCTCGTCATGCGATCAACCGCACCAGAGTAGAAGGAGCGAGCACCGCCCGGGCCGGCACGAAATTGCCGGTCGCCCCGACGAGAAGATCCGCCAGCTCCGGAACGCGCGCCAGCCGCCGCACCACGTACCGCGCCAGCCACGGCCAGCCGACGCCCACGCCGATCAGCCGCTCGAGCACCCACTTGCCGGCGAAGGCGCGGCGACGCGCCGCGCGGTAGGGGGCGAGCGCTGCTTCGGGCAGCGGACCGCGCGGCACGGCGCCGAGGGCGTCGAGCAGGGTCCGAGCCGCGAGCTCGGCGCCGCGCAGCGCGCTGTAGAGTCCCTGGCCGGTGAACGGGTCGAAGAAATCCGCGGCGTCGCCGACGAGCAGGGCGCCGCCTCCCGGTGCCACGGAGTGGCGCGACCACTGCGCGAAGGGTCCTGTGGCTAGCACGGCACGGACCAGCGTCGCCCCGTCGAACCGGCCGCGCAGTGCCGGGAAACGCTCCAGCTCCGGGACCAGCCCGTCGCGCAACGACGCGGCTCGCTGCCTCGCGGCAGCGAGCGGCAGCACCAGCGCCACCGTCGTGATCCCGCCGCCGACCGGACCGAGGCCGACGTACCCCGGCTTCCCGATATGCATCTCCCCGCGGTCGCCGACATCGGCCACGTCACGGTAGTGCGCGGTGAACGCCAGCCGTCGCGGGATGCCGGCGTGGCGCAGGCCGAGCCGCCGCGCGACGAGCGAGCGCAGGCCATCGGCGCCGACGGTGGCGCGGGCGCGGATCGCGCCGCTCGCCGTCACGACGCCGGCGACGGCGCCCTGGTCGTAGAGCAGCTCTTCGACGGCGCTCGCCTCCTCGACCTGGACCCCGGCGCGCGCCGCGGCGCCGAGCAGCAACGTGTCGAGCACAGTGCGGGGCAGTGCGTATCCGAAGGCGGCGGGGGCGGGGTAGGCGTGCGTTGCGGCAAACCGCCCCACGACGTCTGTGCCGTCCGGCGCCACGACGCGCATGCCGTACAAGCGTCCCGGCGCCGCGCGCTCGATCTCCGGTATCAGCTCCGGGGCGAGCCGGGAGAGCAGCGGCGTGGCGGCGGGACTGAGGTACTCCGAGCAGGGCTTGTCGCGCGGAAAGCGAGCGCGGTCGAGCAGCAGCACCCGGGCGCCACCGCGCGCCAGCTGCAGCGCCACCGATGAGCCGGCGGGTCCGCCGCCGACCACCACCGCGTCCCACCGACGCCCGAGTGTCATCGCCCGCTCAATGCGGCAGCAGTTGCCAGCCGAGCGCGGCGACGATCGCGCCGACGGAAGCACCCGCGAAGTTGACGGCGTCGTTGTTCAGCCATGGGAGTCCCCGGGTGAGCGCGAGCGGCGCATGACAGGACCCCGGTTGCTCGCTTACCGCGTTGCAGACGGGGCAGGTGTAACGCCCCTGGAGCGTCGCCCCGAGGAGCGAATCACTCAACATGCCGAAAATTCCAGCAGCGGCGGCGAGCATCGCTCCGGCGAGCCCGAAACGGGACCGTGGGGCGACCAGCGCCGCGAGTCCGGCGATCGCGATCGCGCCCAGCACACCACCCATCGTGCCGAGCGGCGTGATCCCCCCCGATCGACCGCGCGGGACCGCCTCACCGGTGGCGATATCGTGGGGATCGGTGGGAGAAAAGGCCCCGATTTCAGTCGCCCAGGTGTCGGCTGCTGCGGCTGCCAGGGCTCCCATCGCCGCGGGCCAGCTGCCGATGAGGGCCAGGGCAGCAGTGACGCCGCCGTTGGCGAGCACCTGGCGCGGGCGCCGGGCAGCACTCCTCCCGGTCGCGAAACGGGTCAGCAGACTCCCACTAAGAAGGAAAGCGAAGAGGGGGACGAGCCCGAGCCAGCCCAACCCCCACCACACGGCCGCCCCGACGAGGAGGGCGGCGGCCACACCACCCGGTGTGAGCCAGGTCACTCTTCGAGGAGCTGCTCCAGGATGCGGCGGCGCAGCGTGGCGGGGGCTCCCTGCGCTCGGCAGCGCACGCGCACGAACTTGAGAAACAGGGTCTCGAAGTCGAAGTGTTCGCTGCACGGGGGGCACTTCTGGATGTGCGCGCGCATCTCGGCCTCGAGGTCGGGGGTGACCTCCCGATCGAGGTACTCGTACAAATGCTCCACGCACTCGCGGCATCTCATTGCTTTGCCTGCCCCTTGATGTAGCCCATGCTGACGGCGTACTCGTACAGCTTCGCCTGCAACAGGCGGCGGCCGCGGTACAACCGGGATTTCACGGTACCGACCGGCACGTCGAGCACCTTCGCGACTTCCTCGTACGACAGCCCTTCGACGTCGGACAGGGTGACCGCTTCGCGGAACGCTTCGGGAAGCTGGTCGACCGCCCGCAGCACCTCGTCGTCGACGATCTTGTCGAAGAACGCGCCCTGGGGGTCCTCCTCCTGTACCTCCTGAAACAACGCGAACGGCTCGATTGTGTCCACGTCGACCGTTTCCGGATGGCGGCTCTTGCGGCGGTATTCATTAATGAAGAGGTGCCGCAGGATGGTCAGCAGCCACCCCTTGGCGTTGGTGCCGGGGGTGTAGCGGTCCCAGGACCGGTAGGCCCGGAGCATCGTCTCCTGGACCAGGTCTTCGGCATCGGCGGCATTCCCGGTCAGGCGCAGCGCCACCCGGTACAGCGCATCGAGGTGGACGAGCGCCTCCCGCTCGAAACCTTCGCGGCGCTCTTCCGGCGAGCGAGCTGGAGGGCTGGGGGGGTTACTGGAAGCCGGGGGAGGCGTGGACGTCATCGTTGGAGAAGGCTGGCTTGGCCTCCCTTGTTGCGCAATGGGGTGCTAAAATGCGCGCCGTGATCCACAGCATCGTGCCGCTCGCGGTGCTCGAGGCCATCCGCAACCTGGACACCCCCGTCGAGGATGGCCTGGGCGAGTTCGCCGACGAGCTCCTCTCCAAGCGCTTCGGGTTGTCGGCGACGGTCAAGACCCAGCTCGCCGAATACGAGGCGCTGGTGCGCCGCGACGCCCGCGTGGCGGGCGAACACGTCGAGGCGCTGCTGCGTCTCGTCGGGCGGCGGGCGGACGCCGATCTGGTGTTCGCCGACGCGGGACGGCGCGTGGCGCGGCGCGCGCTGCGGCGGGCATCGGCGCCGGCGCGCGTGGCGGCGGCGATCGCGCCCAAGAGCGCGGGGTACGCCGCGGCGCGGCGCCAGGCCCGCATCGTGCTCGAGGGCGAGCTGGTGCGGGAGCATCGGTTGCCGGTAGCGCGCGTAGGCGACGGCCTCGCGATCCGCGCCACCCCCGACGGCTCGGCGTGCGGTCTCTACGCCGCCGCCTTCTCCGAGCTGCTGCGGCTGTTCGCCGGCTTCGAAGGGGCGATGTTGCACACCTCCTGCCGGGCCAGGGGCGCCGCTCGCTGCGAGTGGCGCGCCGCGCCGCCCGATCTGCGGCACCGCTGATGGCGCCGCTCGCCGGATTCGATTTTCGCGGGCTCAGCGCCGCGCTCACCGCGATGGGGGCGGACGGGTGGCTGTTGTTCGACTTCCGCGCCGTCAACCCGATCGCCGGCCGCGTGCTCGACGTCCACGGTATGGGCACCCGGCGCTACTTCGTGCTGCTGCCGCGCGCGGGCACGCCGGTGGCGGTTGCGCACAAGATCGAGCTGGCGAGCTTCGACGGATTCCCGGGAGAGGTGCGGCCGTACGCGGCGTGGAAGGAGCTGCACGCCGCGCTCGAGCCGCTGGTGCGGGGACGCACTCTCGCGCTCGAGGTGTCGCCCGCCGACCAAGTCCCGTACCTCGACCGCGTGCCGCACGGGGTGGTGCAGCTGCTCGAGTCCTTCGGCGCCCGCATCGTATCGTCGGCGCCGCTGGTGACCGAGTTCGCGGCGCGCTGGTCGGCGGCGGAGCTGGCCGGGCACCGCAAGGCAGCGGAGGCGATCGCGGCGGTCGCGCGCGAGTCGCTCGTGTGGGCCGGCGCGGAGCTGGCGATGGGACACGAGGTGCGTGAGACGACACTGCAGCGACATGTGCTCGAAGGGTTCGATCGCGCCGGAGTCATGACCGACCATCCGCCGATCGCGGCGTTCGGGCCCAACGCCGCCAATCCCCATTATGAGCCGCAGGCCGGCGCCGACCGGCGGCTCGCTCCCGGCGAGGTGTTGTTGCTCGATCTGTGGGCGGGACCGCCGCCCGGTCGCGGGACGGTGTTCGCCGACCAGACGTGGATGGCGTTCGCGCGCGCGAGCGGCGACGCCGTCGATCCTGAGGTAACGAAGGTCTGGACGGTGGTGCGCGATGCGCGCGATGCGGCGGTGGCGACGTTGCGAGACCGATGGGGGAAGACGGGGAAGGATGGGGAAGGGGCCGTAACCGGCGCCGAGCTCGATGACGCGGCGCGGGCGGTCATTTCGAGGGCCGGATATGGCGAGTGGTTCGTGCACCGCACCGGCCATTCCATCGATCGCGAGCTGCACGGCTCGGGTCCACACATCGACAATTTCGAGACGGCGGACACACGGGCGTTGCAGCCCGGCATCGGTTTTTCCGTGGAACCGGGGGTTTATCTGACGGGGCGTTTCGGCGTACGCAGCGAAATCAATGTTTATCTCGATGCGACGGGTCCGGAAGTGACGCCGTCCGTCCCGCAGCGCGACCTGTTCGTCGTGTAAGACGCAAGGCTCGTCGCATCCGGGTGGCTCTTGCGCGCGGCGAAAGTCGTCGACAATTTCGCCGCCGTTTTGCTGTCCACTTCGGGGGACAAGGGAACGCGTCATCACACTCCCTTGACAGTCACGCCGAGTGGGGCAGCTTACGCAGAGGGAACATTTCGTAATACGGCTACCGTGCAACACTCACCGGGAGGGAGGTGACGTGTCGTCATCTGCATTTCCGTCCGAAGTTCGTGAGTCCTCGTTATCAAGCCATGGGAGGATGTGTCCATGACGCATCGCGTGCGAAACGTCCTCGGCCGATTCCTTGGTTTCGCCGTCGCGCTGGCGATCGCGCTGTTCGTCGCGGTCGTACCGGCGTACGCGCAGCAAACCGCAGGGAAGGTCGAGGGCACGGTGACAGATCAGGCGGGCGGTCCGCTCGCCAACGCCCAGGTGATCGTGGTCGGGACGTCGTTCGGTTCCGTCTCCGACGCCAAGGGCTACTACTTCTTGAACAACGTGCCGGTCGGCACCTATACCCTGCGAGCGCAATTCATCGGGTATGCACCGACCGAAGTGAGAGACGTGCGCATTCTCGGTGGACAGACGATCACCGAGAACATCAAGCTGGCGCCGTCGGCCGTAGTGGTGACTGGCGTGACGGTGACGTCGGCGGCGAACCCGCTGGTGCCGCGCGACGAGGTGGCGTCGAAGTCGATCATCTCCGGGCAGGCGATCAACAACCTGCCGATGGACGACGTGCGCAACATCATCGCGGTGCAGCCGGGCGTCGTCGAGTCCGGCGCGGCGCTGGGCGTCTCGATCCGCGGCAGTCGGCCCGGCGAGCAGAACGTCTACATCGACGGCGCACCGGTGCGCAACGCGAACACCGGCGGCCAGGGCATCACGGTCGGCACGAACGGCGTCGAAGAGGCGTCGGTGACGACGGGCGCGTTGGGCGTGGAGTTCGGCGACGCGCAGTCGGGCGTCATTTCGTTCACCACCCGCGCCGGCGGCCAGAAGTATTCGGGGAGCCTCAACTACCAGACCGACGAGCCGTTCGGCAACTCGCTCAGCGTCGGGCTGAACCGGTTCGAGGGCTCGCTCGGCGGCCCGGTCCCGGGCATGGGGACCCTGCGGTTTTTCGTGTCCGGGGTCGTGCAGGGTCAGGTGGCGCAGTTCACGGGGCTCGGTCAGAAGGACATCGCGACCTACGTGATGGGCGGCGTCGATACGACGGTGACCGACGGTGACGGCCAGCAGGTCGCGGTCCCGAACTGGATCCAGTACGGCGGGCAGTGCGACGCCAGCAAGAACTTCGGCTTCGAGTGCCAGGGCCAGCGGTTTCCGATGAACTGGAGCAGCAACGTCCAGACGCAGGGCAAACTGTCGTACTCCTACGGCAGCGGCTCGAGCATTTCGCTCACTGGCATCGCCAACGGGTTGCAGGGGCGGAACAGCCCCGGCGCCGCGATGGGCGATCCGTCGCTGTACACCGGGTACCACACCTGGCAGCGCTTCGCCGTGCTGAACGTCAACCACTCGTTCTTCAAGAGCGCCGAGCGCGAAATGGCGCTCAACTTGAACTTCAGCTTCCGGTCGAACGACAGCATTCAGGGGCCGCTCGATCCGACCGATGAGATCGGCAGTCGCAGCCCGTCGATGGGGCTGCATTTCTCGCCGCTGACCTTCTCCGGGTTCGGGGACATGCCGTTCCCGATCACCGATCAGATCATCCGCGACATCCGGTCGAACGCCGGCCTGCGGGTGCCGTATCTCAACAACACTGATCTGCGCAACATTCAGGCGTACCGCATCAACCCCTACGGGTTGAACGGGTCGAACACGCTGACGTCGTTCCCCACCGCCGGCTCGAACGCCACGGTGACGCTGTACGACGAGAAGCACTATCGCGCCTTCGCGCAGCTCGACTGGCAGGCGAACCGGTTCCACCGGTTCAACTTTGGGGCGGAGTACAACAAGACCAATCTGGCCTACTACAACTCGAACAACATCAACCAGATCTTCATGGACGCGTTCGTCGTGCACCCGGTGACGTACGCGGCCTGGGCCGCCGACCGTCTCGACCTCGGCGATGTGGTGCTCGAGCTGGGCGGCCGCTACGACTACATGGATTCGAAGTCGATGTTCGCCAACACCCCGGGGCGGATTTTCTCGAACCCTGGCTGGCAGAACGGGTCGGTCAACAACGACGCCGCCTACAACGCTTCGCTCGCGGCGACGATGACGGCTGCGCAGCCGCATCACACGATTTCGCCGCGCTTGCGTGTGTCTTTCCCGGTCACCGAAAAGACCGACTTCCGGCTGTCGTACTCGCACCAGGTGCAGTCGCCCGACTTCCTGACGCTGCTCTCGGGCTCGAACAACGATCTGTCGTTTACGAACACCAACGACGCCTTCGGGCGCGACGTCGGTTTCGGCAAGACGATCCAGTTCGAGTTCGGTGTGCGCCACGCGTTCAGCCCCGACCTGGTGCTGGACGTGGCGGCCTACAATAAGGATTTCGTGAATCAGCTGACGTACCGGATCGTGGCGTACGACGACCCGGCGAATCCGGGCCGCACTCAGAACCTCAACATCCTGACCACCGCCGACTTCGGCTACGCGCGCGGCATCGACATCAAGCTCGACAAGCGCATCGGCACGTGGCTCGATTTCTCGG
>DATFSB010000054.1:0-2843 GCA_035262825.1 Gemmatimonadales bacterium
GCGTCGTACAAGGCGCGAATCGAGCGATCCTTGCCCCGGAAGTGGTGCGCCAGGTCGTGGCGCCCGCAGCTGTGCGACTGGTTACGGTTGGCGAAGCGGCGGCGGCAGCGCGGGCAGGTCCACACCTACCGCTTCTTCCACTCGATCTCCACCCCGTCGCCCGAGCCGACGGCCTTTTTCAGCAAGTGGACCAGGTGATCGGTCGCGCGGCCGTCGGCCAGCAGATCGATCGTCGCCTGGTCGACGAAGTAGTCGCGGTCCTCGGGCGACGTCTCTTCCAGGCTGTCCTCGAGGTATTGCAGCTCGGTTTCGGTGATGCTCCCGAGGAGCTCGGTCGTGCCCTTGATGTAGAGATCGATCATGACAACCTCTGTCAGGGGGTGCGTTTCTGGACCCGCAGATTCGCGAATGAGCCGCCCGAGCCCTCGCCGACCCACAGTCCGACGGGGCCGTGCGTGCGCGAGCTCAATTCGTCGACGACGAGGCTCGGCGTCGCCGCGTCGTTCACGAACACCTGTATCCTCGGCCGTGCGACCTCGATGCGCGCGTGAAACCACGCGTCGCCGTCCGGCTCGGGGACGACCGGCTTCTCATAGAGACCGGGACGTTCCGTGCGCAGCCGCTGCCACGTCCACTCGGGGTCCGAGACGTACTGCACCGCGTGTGCGTGGCGTGTCGAGTCGGTTGCGTGGAAGTTGAAGGGCCGGAAATACACCGCGTCGTGCGTCTGTCCATCGACGACGCGTAGCGCGATCCCGACGAAACTCCCCTGCACCGGCTGGCTGCGTCCCAGGATGTCGACCTCGATCGTGCCATTGGCGAAGTCGTAGGTGTCGAGCCAGATGACGCCCATCCCGGGGGCTTCGCTGAGCTGCACAGCGTGCTTGCCTTTGATGTCGACCACGGCGGCAGTGCGGCCGAAGATCTTCCAGTGCGGGTCCGCACCCACCGCGGTGAGGTTGAGCGTGTCGACCGCCTGCGCCATCGCGTGGGTGGTGATACAGGCGAACGCCGTCAGCAGCGCGATTGGAGTTCTCATGACTTGGCTCTCAGCGAGACCGGACGAGATACGGTAACCGGCGAGCCCGCGGCGAGGAATACCGAGACCGGCTTCGTGAGACGAGCGGCGAGCGCCGGTCCGTACAGCGGCGCAAAATCGGCGGCAATCTCGTAAGTAGCCGCGGGCGCGACCTCCCACGGGGGATGCGCCAGGTGGTACTCGATCGTCGAGCCGTCCGACTGCCGTGTGTACCCCCAATAGTGCTCGACGATGAACTGCTCGACCGAGCCCTCGGCGGGAAGCGTGAGAGACTGCCCCGCGCGTGCGGACACAGTGTGCCATTTGCCTGAGAGCTGCCATGCGTATTGCACCGAGAGATGCGGAGCGGTCGCGACAGTGCTGCGCATCGGGAGCGCATAATACGGCTCGTTGTACAAGCGTCGCGCGAGTGCGGCGACCGCGCGGCGCGGCACGATCTCTCGGATGAACACCACGCCACGCCGCAGCTCCGTTCCCGATCGCCGGCGCACGTAGCAGCGCAGATTCACCTCTTCGAAATCGCGATGCAGCGGAATCGGGATTCCCAGCAGGCTGGTGCGAAGAAAGCGAAACGCGACGAGGCTGAGGTACGTGGTGCCATTCCAGGCGTCCAGCTCGGTGCCGCGCGGTACCAGTGGCTCGAGCAGTGCCGAGTCCACCTCATAGTTGAACATCACGAGATGACGCCACTGTGCGGCGAGAAAGTCACCCACGGCCATCGTAAAAGGAGGGTTGGCCGCGTGCCCGCATCACGAGATGGATCAGCAGCTCCGCCACCACGAACAGCGCGCCACCCATCCACCACGGCGAGGACATGTGGCCCCGCCCGACTAGGATGTCGCGCGTGGCAAGCGCTGCGGCGTAGAGCAACGACCCGCCCACGAACCAGTACGGCAAGCGCACGAGCGCGAGCCGCTGGGGGGAGCCGTCCACCACCGGGGCGAGCCGATTGCGGAACAGCAGCTCGACGTAATGGCCGCCGAGCGTGAACCACAGCGCCATGAGGGTGACGACGGGCAGCAGGCTAAGCTGCCGTCTGGCCAGGGTGACCCCGATGCCGATCGCCAGAGCGATCGAGCCGGTGCGCAGGGCGGTGGCGCGGCCGGGTTCCGTGAACGTCACTGCACCAGGCCGATCTGGCGCATGAACTCGTGATTGTCCCAGAACAGCCATTCGTGATCCATCGTGCCGCCCTTCCAGTGCCCGATCGTCGCCATGGTGAGCTTGAACGACTTGTTGGTCGGCGGAATCGTCTTGCCGTCTCCCGTGGGCATCGGGCGCGAGAAGGTACCCGTCATGACGCCAGTCACGGCGGTGTAGTCCCCGGAGCAGACGCGAATCGGGTGATCGGCGATGGAGGTGTTGGGCGCGTAGACGAACATCCCTTTCAGGTCGTCGATGTGCCGCGCGATGCCGTTCGTTTCGTGGCCGTCGGGCCAGGTGACGACGATGTCGGCGGCATGACTCTCCGACAGGCGAGTCCATTTCTGGTTCGTGAACACGTCGAAATCGAGCGTGTCGAACGTCGCGAGCCGCGCCGCACAGCGGTCGCCCTGCGGTTGGGCGGTCGCCGGCTCCCTCGTCCGCGCCGTCGCGGCAAACCCGAACAGCGCGATCACGAGGACGGCGGCGACGCTCGTCGCGCTCACGGTGGTCCAGCGGAATGCGTTCATGGCTGGTCTCCAGGGTTACGGTTGGTCTTGATGATCTGTCGCCGCGCCGGGAGTTCCCTCCCGCGGCTTCATCGTGTACTGCAGAGCGCCCGAAGGGCAGCGCGACACCTGCGCCGCGACATCCTCGGGCG
>DATFSB010000055.1:0-8327 GCA_035262825.1 Gemmatimonadales bacterium
CGTGTCGGTGAAGTACAGCTCGGCGTAGGCGCATTCCCACAGCAGGAAGTCCGACAGGCGCTGTTCGCCGCCGCTGCGGATCAGCAGGTCGACGTCGGGGAGCAGGTGGCCGGTCTCGATCGCGTGGCGCGAGGAGTAGTCGACCGCGAGGCGCAGCTCGAGGCTGGTGCCGCCCTGCGTGCGCCGTTCCGCGGTGGCGATCGCGTCGACCAGCGGTCCCGCGAGCCGGTCGCGCCGTCCCACGATGCGGAGGCGGACGCCGTTCGCGATGCAGCGTGGGGTTTCCGTGCGCAAGTGCCGCGCGAAGAGACGCATCAGCGTGGTGACCTCGGCGGCGGGGCGCTTCCAGTTGTCGCTGGAGAACGCGAACAGTGTGAGCGCGCCGATACCGAGGTTGGGGGCCGCCTCGACGGTGCGGCGCACCGCTTCGGCGCCGACGCGGTGTCCGGCGGTGCGCTCGAGGCCGCGGCGCTGCGCCCAGCGGCCGTTGCCGTCGAGGATGATGGCTACATGCAGAGGACTTTGCGACATAAAGTTTTACCTCAAAAAAAACGCCTTACCGCGTGGCGCGGATCAGCGCTTCCATGTGGTCGAGATACCGCTCCAACGCCCGGCGTCCGGCGGCGGTGAGGCGGTACTCGGTCTTCGGAATCCGGCCGTCGAACGACTTCGCGCAGCTGATGTAGTCGGCCTCCTCGAGCTTGCGCGCGTGGACGCTGAGATTTCCGTCCGACACCTTCAGCAGGGACTTGAGCTCGTTGAAGGTGAGCCGCTCGACCCCCGCCAGCGCCGACACGATGCCCAGCCGCACCCGCTCGTGAATCAGGCGGTCGAGCTCGGCCGCGGCGCGCGCCGCGCCGCGCGCCGCGCTTTCGCCCTGCGGCGTGGTATGCCGAGCTGCCGACGATCTAGCCACCGTACCTCCGCGCGATCCACAAGCCGAACACGATATGCAATCCACCGAAGCCGGCGGCGAGCAGCCAATTGACCGCTCCGGGAGCAAACAATGCCGCCGACCCCAGCAGCAGAAATCCCAACCCCATCACCGGCACGACCGGGACCGAAAACGCGCCACCCGCCACGACGCCCGTCCCGTACAAGAGCAGCCAGACAGCGGGAATCAACCGCCGCTCACCGCCGAAGTACAACGCCGCCGTCAATAGCCCTCCCACGATCAGCGGCGGGAGGAAACTCAACCCGAAGCGCCGGCCGGGACCGGACAGCAGCGAGTCGTTGGCGGCGCGTGCCTTGCGCACCATCGTCCAGCCGCCGATCGCCAGCGCCACGATCGCCTCCGCCAGCCACGTCACCAGCCAGTTCAGCAGCGACGTCTGACGGGCGGCGAGCGCCGCGGCGCCCAGCGCAGTGACACCGATGCCGACCTGACCCCATCCGGGAACGGCGGTGAACGACCCCGCGCGCTCCATGGTGCGGCGGATGTAGCTCAGGTTGTCGAGCGCGCGGTCGGCCAGGGGCTGCGGCGACGCCATGCTTGAAACAATATGGGGTCTTGGTGCACTGTTGTCAAGTACTTTGTAATGCAAAGGTGTACTGGGTCATGAGTAATTGGTAGAGGCGGTCCCATAACCCAATACCCATAACGCTTTATCGTTCTTTATCGCCCTCTATCCTTCAGCCGCCTCACCAGCTTCAACGCCGACCAGACATCGTCGACGGCACACACCTTCACGTCGACCAGCCCGCCCGCCAGCGCCACTTCACGCACCGCGTCTTCCGTCAGATCGGTCGCGACGCCGGAGGATTTCTTCGGCCACGACACCCACAGCGCGCCGTCCTGCGCCAGCGCCCGTTTCAGGGAAGAGAAGCGCTTTTCCAGGAGCGAACGCCTCGTCGCGAAGAAATGAATGAAGGGGAGATTGCCTCGCGGCGCGGCGGCGATTGTTACACCGCGTGGCAGAGCGCCAAGGGTGGACCGATAGTTGCGCGGCGCTCCCACGATGGCCATACGCATGCCCGGTTTGATCCCCAGTTTGTCGACGAGGGTCCTCCCAGAATAGCCGGCATTGGCCATCGGCGCTTTATTCCCCACTAAACAGGACCAAGCCATACTCGCCCACAACCCGGAATCCAATGCCGGTGTATGCCCGCTTCGCGTCCTCGCGCTCCGCAAACAGGACCGCGCGCCGCACTCCCTGCTCTCGCACATCCACCAGCGAACCCGCTACTACGGCCCTTCCGTATCCCTTCCCCCTGAGCGCGCGCGGCGTCCACACTCCCCCGATCTGCACGATATCCGGTAGCCGGGCATTGAACGCCGAATAAGAGACCAGGTCGCCATCCGCGAGCACCCAGTTCGAGTCGCGCTCGTAGACGAGGCGCAGCTCCTGCTCGCACTCGTGGCGCAACGTCGGCGAGTCGGGGGAGTGCAGGGCCTCGCGCGCGAAGTCGACCCGCCAGTCGACGAGATACTCGAGCTCGTCGGGGCGCGGGTGGCGGCAGGTCCAGCGCCCTTCGGCGAGGGGCGTGGGGACCACCAGGTCGTTCAGGTCGAGGGCGAACAACTCCTCGCGGCCGAACTTCGGGGCAGGGCGGTGATCGAAGCCGAGCGCCCTGCGCGCGGCGACGACCTGCTCGGCGGGCCCGGAGACTCCGGCGACAGGTCGGGCTGACAGCTCCACCGCGGCCCTGGCCACCTCCGCGACCTGCACCGGCGCCTGCACCAGCAACATGTCGTTCCAGCAGTGCGCCGCGACGGCAACGATATCTCCGCCATCGAACGCGGCGACGTACAGCGCCTGCAGTGGCTTTCCCTCATAGACGAGGCCCGCGGCGCTCGCATTCGATCGCAGGAACATCGAGAAATCGGCGTGGCGGACGAGGAACGCTTCGAGCTGCGCTGCGTCACCGGCGACGAGCGGGCGGATCATCTAGGGCGTCGCTGTGGTCGCTCTGGGGTCGCGGACGAACTGCGCCACGAGGTTGGCCACCGCGTCGGCGGGATCCTGGAAACCCGTCGTCGTGGTGATGTGGCGGCGGCCCGGAAGAATCCGGATGTCGGCGGGCCGCCGGTGCTCCCGCATCAGGCACACGAAGTGCGCCCCCTCCTCGAGGATCGACGGAAAGAACCGCTCCGACTCCGCCACCAGCACGAGGACGGGCGGCGCCGTCGGCCCGACCCAGGCCGAGGGGTTGGCGCGCAGCCGCCACGCTAGCGTGCCGTACACCTGGCGGTCGGCGTCATCGCGGGCAAACTGCTGCGCGAGCTTCGCCGGGCTCAGTCCCTTCCCCGTCGTGTCCCAGGGCGCGAGCGTGCACCCCATCGCGACGACCCCTGCCACCGCATCGGTCTTGAGCCCGCTCTGCGCGAGGTAGATCGAGTCGAGGGCGACGAGCGTCGCGAGGAAGCACCCGGAGCTGTGGCCCACGAGAAAGATGCGGGTGGGATCCCCGCCATGCGCGGCGACCGAATCCTTGAGCCAGCGCACTGCCGCGGCGACATCCTCGGGCATTGCGGGCCACTGGTACGAGGGCGACAGCCGGTAGTCCGTCGTGGCGCACACCATACCGCGAGCGACCAGCCCCGGACACACCGGGGCGTACATCGGGGAGCGACGGCGCTCGCCCGCTTCTTCGAGGGAGCCGCCATGGATGAACAGCACCACCGGCGCATGCGTCGCGGCGGGCGGCGCGTAGAGGTCGAGGTGTTGCTCGACGGTGGCGGTCGGCTGGTAAGGAATGTTGTAATCGACGTGCTGCGCGCTCAGGCCAGTGGGGGCCCTGAGCGCGAGCGCGAAGCCGAGGACGCAAGTCCTAGTTACTGGACCGCCCGCAAGGCATTGACGAATCCTGCCCCGTAGAAGCCGTCGCTACCCGGCTTGCCGAGATCATCGGCGGAGGCTGCCAGGTATGCCCGCACCTGTGACGGCGACAGGTTGAGGCCGTGTTTCTGGAGGATCAGGGCTGCAACCCCCGCGACGTGTGGCGCGGCCATGCTGGTACCATCGGCAAAAAAGTAGCCGGTATTACTGGGAATGGTGCCCGGGCTGATGACGAAATCGAAAACGAAGCAAGCGGTGGTCACCGATCCGGCGGGGATGCGGGGGATCGAGCAAATCTGGCTCGTGGGCGTGTACACGTTGTCGCCCCCCGGTGCCGCGAAGTCGGCGATCGATTGGCCGAAATTCGTGTACGATGCGGGCCGTGTGAAGTTCGTGGCCCCGTTCGGGTAATTGACCGCGAACCCGACCGGTCCCGTTGCCGTGACGGCGAGTACGTGGGGTGACATGGCTGGAACGGCAACGATGTTCCCCGTGTGATCCATATCGAGACCGCTATTCCCCGCCGACACGACCAGCGTCACCCCGCGATCATAGGCGTACGACGTCGCGCGGTTTAGCGCCGCGATCAGCTGCGCGGCGTCCGTCCCCTGCTTCAGAAACGTGGCGCCCAGGCTCATGTTGATGATCTGCGCCCCCGCCCCACCCTGACTGATGGGGGCGCTGGCGTACATGATGGCCTGGATCACGGCCTCGAATGTTCCGGAACCACCTTGCAGGGCTTTGACGCCGATAATGGTCGCGCCGGGGGCGACACCGATCGTTCCCACGCCGTTGTCACGCGCCGCGATGATCCCGGCGACATGCGTCGCGTGTGAAAATCCGGCGACATCCTCGTTGAAGGCCTTGCCGGCTACGAACGAAGCGGAGTGGGCGACGTCGACGCTGCCATTGAGGTCGATGTGCGTGTTGTTCAAACCGCCATCGATGACGGCGACGCGCGCACCGGTTCCGTCAAACCCGGCTGTCAGCGCCTGGCCGGCATGCACGGCCCCGTAATTCCACTGCAGGTTGAAGAAGGTCTCGTCGCCGCCACCAAGCACATCCTCTGTCACATCGCCCGCGTCAAACACCTGCTCGTTGGGACTGACCCATTGCACCAGCTGGTCTTTCCCGACGCCCGCGACCCCTGCAATCTGCAGCGCCTTGGACTTGAAATCGGGGTCGCTCGAGGTGACGTATGCCACGCCGATCTCCGGGTTGGAAGCGGCGAGCGTACCGCCGGCGTCGGCCACCGAAGCGGCGAAGTTGGCGGGCAATGTGTTATTGGCACCGTTCACGACGTAGGTGGCGCTCGACGCGTCGGCGGTGGACGCCATGCGCGGAGCTGCGGACTCATTTTGCGGCCCTGTATTGTCCGACGAGCAGCTGACCAGCATGACGCCGACGGCTGCCGTAATAGTCAGTGAGAAAAGCCTGCTATACATCATGGGAACCCCCAGTGATTTTTTTTGGTACGACGATTACTGCGCACTACAATCCACGGTGTGCTGCGTTTGCTCGAACCGCACGTCGCCGCCGGTCTTCGCGAGCCGCGCGATGTCGATCGGCTGCGTGAGCGCCTGCGTGACGAAGCAGTGCGCACCCGGGCTCGCGGCGCGCACGGCGATGACGATTCCACCGGTATCCTTCGCGGCCTCGGTCAGTAACACGTCGTAGCCGCCAGTCGGCTTGCTGCCGAGTGCGGCCGCGACCACCATCTGTGTGTTGAAGTCGACGTCCGGCGGTGGCGGGACCGGAGTCTGGGTCGCATAGATCCGTTGCCACAGAGCACTCCATGCCCCGGCGTCCTTGATCACGAAATTCTGCGCCTGGCCGATACCGGAGTACTGGGCGAATGCGATGGAGTCGGTGCGAAAACGAATCAGGGCGATCGGAACGGCGTGGGGATCTTGGCTGAAGCTGGATGCGGGACCTGCGGGTGCTCGACACCCGACACCCAGCAGCGCCGCTGCACAAAGGATCGGTCGGAGAGTCATTACGGCACCTCCTGAAAACGCCTGCACCCTCCGATTGTGACCTGCAACCGCGGCCAACCGAGTCCCTTAGCTACACTCCTCCCGGTCTGGATGTTCTACTGCAATGAGGTCTGTTGCATCGTCACGGCCTGCCACCGGCCGTCGCGCCGCACGAACACCCGCGTGTAGCGGATCCTGCCGCTGAAGGGAAATCCCCGAAACGATCCCGTATTGTCGGCGATGCCGCGCAATACGGCCACATCCCCGTAAATCCGGACGACGAGGCTGTCGTAGCGCACCGACGTGAGCTTCAAGTCGCCGCTCGCGATATCGCGAATATTGTCGGCCCGCGTGCGGATCTGGCCCAACCGCGAGATCTCCACGAACTCGTCGGCCACGAGCCGCGACAGCGCCACCGTGTCCGCTTTGAGCAGTGCCTCCCGACGCGCCTGCTCGGCGGCACGGACCGAGTCCTCGGCCCCAGCTCCCTGAGCGGACAGCGCCGGCCCAGCCAGGCACGTCATGATCGCCAGAACGGCGCAAACAGTCCTTTTCATGTGGCCTCCACTAACCGCGCGAACGCGTATTTTCCCATGCCATCGACAATGCCTCGCGCACCGCGCCTTTCCGCGCCGAGGGCAGCGCGACGTTCGTGGCACCCGAGCGGCCCCACGCACCCTTCACCGGCATGAACGCCTTGGGCTGGCTGCGCACGAACAGCTCCTGCTGGTCGGGCGTGAGCTTCACCATCCCCCAGCCGCGACCCGGGTACCCGAGCGTCGCGAAGATCTTGCCTCCGACGCGGAAGTCGGGGTGCCCCATGTGCTTCTGGGCAGTCGCCCCCTCGAGCTTCAGGGCCATACGGCGGAATTCGGTGGCGGTCATTGCTTCTCCACGAAGCGATAGCTCGCGTGCGAGTCGTAATCGATGCCGTGCTTGCGCTTCAGCTCCTGGATGTAGCGCAGATCGCCCTTCGTATGCGGGCTCGCCACCCCGTCGCCCAACGGCTCGAACGTGTGCAGCAGCGTCTCCTCGAGGCAGCTCGTTACGGACATGTGCTTGTGCTGTGCCAGATCCTGCAACGCCGCGGCAAGCCGCTTCTCGAGCCGCACCGGCACGTCCACCCGCTCGATGACCAGCGGCTCCCCGGTGTTGTAGACGTAGTGCCCGAAGCCAAGGCGATAGCCATACAGGTCCCGGACATAGAAGTCGCGCAGTCCATACGGCTCGTCGGTCGGAGCGGCAACGATTTCGACCCCATTGGCTTTGTGAAAGGCATACAGCTCGTCCGCATCCCCGACCACGAAATACACCGATGTGCCCGAGGGGTTGGGGGTGCCTTTCTGGAGGAAGATCTGCACCTGATCGAGGTTGATCCCGGCGAACGTCGGCGGGTTACCCTCGAGGAACGCCCGCCGGAATCCGAGCTTCGTCTCGTAGAACGCCACCGCCTGGGCGACATCGGTGACCGACAACGCGGCGTGATGGCGCTCGCAGTCGACGTGCGGCACACTCACTGTTTCGTGCTCGCGAGACGCAGCAGGCTCCAGGCCCACGCCGACAGCGCTGCGGCGACGCCTGTGATCAACCAGAAGTAGGGATCGGTCAGCAGATGGCCGCCTTCGACGATGAGCCGCCACACGTGCAGCACGACGAGCAGTGCGAAGACGGAGCCGGTGGTGATGAGGTAGGCTTTCATACCCGAGACGTCCCGGTCGGAGGTAGTCTCGGAATTTGTCGTGGCGATCGAGACTTGGCTAACCCCCGGGGTTCGCCGACCTGGCTCACGGCGAAGGCACGCCGTCGAAGAAGTCCACCTCTCCCGTGTCCAGTGAATACTCTGCGCCCACGATCAGCAACCCGTCGCGGTGCACCAGCCGCTCCAGGATCTCCGAGCCGTGGCGCAGATGATCGGTCGCGGCGCGGATGTTGGCCCGCACCGCCTGCGCGATCAGTGCGTCCGGATTGCTCCCCAGCGGGGTGGACAGCAGCGGCTCGACGGAGGGGCGGATGCGATCGACGATCGAGCGCAGGTTGGGCGAGCGGTTGGGGACGGGCTGCTGCAGCTCCTCGAGCGTCGCCGTGACCGCGCCGCAACGCGTGTGTCCCAGTACGACGGCGAGGCGGACCCCGAGCCTCCCCGCGGCGAACTCCACGCTGCCCACCTGCGACGGCGCGACGATGTTCCCGGCGACCCGGATGACGAACAGATCCCCGAAGCCCTGGCCGAACACCAGCTCGGCGGGGACACGGGAGTCCGAGCACCCCAGAATGACGGCGAACGGCTCCTGCCCCTGTGCGAGCGCGTTGCGGCGCGATTCGTCGAGAGCGGCGGCGAGATCGAGCTGGCCGGAGACGAACCGGCGGTTGCCGTCGTGCAACCGCGCCAACGCCGCGGTGCCGGGAATCATGTCGGCCGCCGGAGCGGTTGCGGCCGCGCATACGTCAATGTCCGCCACACCCACTCCAGTGGTCCGAAGCGGAACTGCTTGAGCCACGCCGTGGAGAACAGCGCCTCGACGCTGAACAGCACGACGGCTGCGACGACATAGACGTAGGGCCGCAGCTTCCA
>DATFSB010000056.1:0-7631 GCA_035262825.1 Gemmatimonadales bacterium
GCTCGCCCCGCCGTCGACGCGCAATTCCTTCAACTTGATCTTCGCATCGGCCTCCATGGCCCGCAGCACGTCGGCGACCTGGAACGCGATTCCCTCGAGCGCCGCGCGGGCGATGTGCGCCGCCGTCGTCCCGCGGGTGATGCCCGCGACGAGGCCGCGCGCGTACTGGTCCCAGTGCGGCGCGCCGAGCCCGGCGAACGCGGGGACGAGGTACACCCCCTGCGGATCCACAACCTGTGCCGCGAGCGCCTCGACTTCCGACGACGCCTGGATGATCCCCAGCCCGTCGCGCAGCCACTGCACCACCGCTCCCGCGATGAAAATGCTGCCCTCGAGCGCGAATTCGGTGCGGTGCCCCACCCGCCACGCCACCGTGGTGAGCAGATTGTTGCGCGACCCGATCGGCTTGGTGCCGGTGTTCATCAACATGAAGCAACCGGTGCCGTAGGTGTTCTTCACCATTCCGGGTTGCGTACATGCCTGGCCGAACAACGCCGCCTGCTGATCTCCCGCGATCCCGGCGATCGGGATCGCATGGCTGCCGAACAGACGCGTTTCGCCGTACACCTCGCTCGACGACGCGACTTCGGGCAGCAGCGAGCGCGGGATGCCGAAGATTTTCAGCAGCTCATCATCCCAGGCGCCGGTTTTCAGATTGAACAACATGGTACGCGAGGCATTGCTCGGGTCGGTGACGTGCACCTTGCCGCCCGTGAGGTTCCACACCAGCCACGAATCGACGGTGCCGAACGCCAGCTCGCCCGCCTTCGCTTGCGCACGCGCGCCGGGAACGTTCTTGAGCAGCCACTCGATCTTCGTGCCGGAGAAATAGGCGTCCACCACGAGCCCCGTCTTGCGCTTGATCAGCGGTCCCAGGCCGCGTGCCTTGAGCCGGTCGCAGGCGCCGGCGGTACGACGATCCTGCCACACGATGGCGTTGTGCACCGGCGCGCCGGTCTTGCGCTCCCACACCAGCGTGGTTTCGCGCTGGTTCGTGATGCCGATGGCGGCGATGTCCGAGGCCTTGAGACCAGCCGTGGCGACCGCCTCCTTCGCGGTCTGCAGCTGCGTGGCCCAGATCTCGGTGGCGTCGTGCTCCACCCAGCCCGGCTGCGGGAAGATCTGCCGAAACTCCTGCTGCGCCGACGCCACCGCGTTGCCAGCGTGATCGAACACGATGGCGCGCGAGCTGGTCGTGCCCTGGTCGAGAGCGAGGATGTGTTTCATTGGGGCCACAGCGCCTTGTACAGAAACGCCGCGATCAGCCCGCCGACGATCGGCCCGGCCACGGGGATCCACGCGTAGTCCCAGTCGGACTTCCCCTTGCCGGCAATCGGCAGGATCGCGTGGGCGATGCGGGGACCGAGGTCGCGCGCCGGATTGATCGCGTAGCCGGTCGGTCCGCCGAGCGACAAGCCGATGGCCCAGACGATGATCCCGACGAGGAACGGCCCGAATCCGGCGTTCCACCCGTGCTCGGGGTTCAGGTTCTGCGGCGTCAGGACGACGAGCACGCCCAGCACCAGGACGAACGTGCCGATGATCTCGGTGACGAGATTCGCTTTGGTGTTGCGGATGGCGGGGGCGGTGCAGAAGACGGCGAGCTTTGACGCCTTGCTCTCGGTGGCGCCCCAGTGGGGGAGATAGGCGAGCCAGACGATCGCCGCGCCGAGCATCGCGCCCAGCAGCTGCCCCAGGATGTAGCGCGGCACCGCCGACCAGGCGAGCTTGCCGATCGCCGCCAGGCCGATCGTGACCGCGGGATTCAGATGCGCTCCGCTGAACGTCCCGACGGCGTACACCGCGAGCGTCACCGCGAACGCCCAGCCAGCGGTGATGACAATCCAGCCGGAGTTCTGTCCCTTCGTCTTGTTGAGCACGACATTCGCCACCACGCCGTCGCCGAGGATGATCAGCAACATGGTGCCGAGGAGCTCTGCCAGGAATGGGTGCATGGCCGAGTGGTTGAGGTGCGGCGAAGCTAGCGGTCGCCCGAGATGTCGTCCAGCAGCGTGCGCGTGAAGGCGATTTCCTCTTCGTTCACGAGATGTCCCATCCCCGGATAGATCTTCTCCGTGACGGTGGCACCCATGCGTTGAAACACCGCCGCGCTCTCATCCACCCGCGTCTTCGGGACGTGGGCATCGACGTCCGAGCAGCCGAGGAACACCGGCGTGCCGCCGAATGACCCGGGATAGTCCCATGTCGTCCCCGGGGGGCCGATCAGTCCGCCGCTGTACAACACGATGCCGCCGTAACGGTCCGCGTGGCTCGCCGCGAATTCCGAGGTAAGGCAGGCGCCTTGCGAGAACCCGAGCAGGACGATCCGGTCCTTCCCAACACCCGATCGCACGACGTACTGCACCAGCTGGTCGAGCACCCACAACCCCGATGAGATTCCCGGCTCGTTTTTCTCCTTCTCCGCCATGAAGCTCAGTGGATACCAGGTGCCGCCCGCCGCCGCCGGGGCGAGGTAGGTGATGTCGGAGCGTCCGAACGCGGGAACGAACGACAGGATATTGGCGGGCGCCGCATTGCGACCGTGGACGAGGATCATGGCGACCGGGCTCTGCCCGAGCGGCGCGCCCGCCGTGGCGAGCGGCTGTCCGGCGTGCGGTTTCATTGCAGCGCCGGCAGCTTCGTTTCGATCGTGGCGCGGTGCGGCTCCTCCCAAGGGGGGAGCTTTAAATCCTGCCCGAGGCAGGGGAGCGTTTCGTCGGCCGTGAAGCCCGGGGGCACCGTGGCGATCTCGAACAACACGCCGCCGGGCTCGCGGAAGTAGATCGAGCGGAAATACTGCCGGTCGCGCACTTCCGTCACCTGCACGCCCTGGCGCACCAGCTCGGCGCGGATCTTGAGCTGCTCTTCGGCGTCCGCGATGGCGAACGCGACGTGGTGTACCGTCCCGAGGCCGTTCACAGCCGGCGGTGCGTCGGGGGCATGCAGGATGTCGATGACCTCCCCGGGGCCACCGGTCCCGACGGCGAGACGCGTCCGTCCCGGCCCTTCGTTCACCACACGGAACCCCAGCAAGTCCCGGACGAAGTCGATCGTCCGTTCGGGAGTGCGGATCTCGAGTGTGACGCTGTGGAGGCCGCGGACGGCGTGCGACGCTGTCACCGCGTCCGTCACCCAGGGGGTCCGGGTGTCCTCCGTGGTGCCGACGAGCTCGAGGATCAGCCCCGAGGGATCGGTGACGGTCAACACCGGCTCCTTGAACGGATTGAGCCCTGGCCGCGGCGGTTTCCCGAGCTCCTCGAGACGCTGGCGCCAGAAACCGAGCGCCGCGCGCGGCACCGAGAACGACGTGGTGCGGATTTGCCCTGCGCCTTTCGTCCCCACCGGCACGCCCCACCCGCGATAGGGGAACGTCGTCATGATCGTACTCGGCGTGCCGTGCTCGTTACCATAATAAAAGTGGTAGACGTAGTGATTGTCGAAATTCACCGTCTTCTTCACGAGCCGCAGACCGAGCGAGCGCGAGTAGAATTCGAGGTCGGGTTGCGCTTCGTCCACGGTCGCGGTGACGTGGTGCAGACTCTTGAGCAGCGGGTCCATGCGTCGAAAGGTAGTCGCTGTCCGCCGCCCCGCCTTGACCGCCTTCGCGATAGCGGCGACACTACGCGCATGGACGAGCGCGATCTCATCTACGACTGGAATCGGATCGACGCGCCGTTCGACTGGACGCGCGCCCGTGTCGACCTGAACGACGAGACGCTGCGCGACGGCCTGCAGTCGCCGTCGGTGAAGGACCCCTCCCTCGACACCAAGCGCCGCCTGCTGCACCTCATGGCCGACCTCGGCATCGTCGCCGCCGACATCGGCCTCCCCGGGGCCGGGCCGCGCGTGGTCGAGCAGGTGCGCGCGCTGGCGCAGGAGATCGCCCGCCACAAGCTCCCCATCGCCCCGAACTGCGCCGCCCGCACCGTGATCGCCGATGTCGAGCCGGTGGTGCGTATCTCGCAGGAGGTCGGCATCCCGATCGAGGCGGCGACGTTCATCGGGTCTTCGCCGATCCGCCAATACGCGGAAGACTGGACGATCGACCGCATGCGGCAGGCGACCGAGGAGGCGGTGACGTTCGCCGTACGCCACGGCCTCCCCGTGATGTACGTGACCGAAGACACGACGCGGGCCGACCCCGAGACCCTCAAACTCCTCTATGGAACGGCGATCGACTGCGGGGCGACGCGCATCTGCCTCGCGGACACGGTGGGCCACGCCACTCCGGATGGGGTCAAGGCGCTCGTCAAGTTCGTCAAGCGAGAAATCGTCGAGAAGCAAGGCGTCGACAAGAAGAGCGTGAAAATTGACTGGCATGGGCATAGAGACAGGGGCATGGGTTTGATCAACTGTCTCGCGGCCATCGAAGCCGGTGTCGACCGGGTGCACGCGACGGCGCTCGGGGTGGGCGAGAGGGTCGGCAACGCCGAGATGGACCTGCTGATCGTGAACCTCAAGCTCCTGGGCGCGCATCGCGCCGATCTCTCGAAACTCGCCGAGTACTGCCGCACCGTCGCCGACGCCGTGGGAATCCCGATCCCGCTCAACTATCCGGTGATGGGCAGCGACGCGTTCCGCACCGGTACCGGCGTGCACGCCGCGGCGATCATCAAGGCGAAGAAGAAAGGGCACACCTGGCTCGCCGACCGCGTCTACAGCTCCGTCCCCGCCGAGGAGCTGGGCCTCGCCCAGGTGATCGAGATTTCTCCCGTTTCGGGCCTTTCCAACGTGAAGTACTGGCTGCAGAGCCACGGCTACGATCCCGACGACGAATCGGCTTGCCAGGCGCTGTTCGGCGCGGCCAAGCAAGCCGATCGCGTGCTTTCCGAAGAAGAATGCCATCGCCTGCTGAAGCAGGGCGCATGGCGGTAGGAGGCTTTCGGGAGCTGGAGCGGTCGTACTTCGATCTGCGCTGGCACCTCGATCCGGTCTCGGCCACGCTCGCGGGCCGCACCGACTACGACGATCGCTTCGGCCGTTACAGTGCCGGCGCGCTCGCGCCGCATCTCGCGGCGCTGAAGTCGCTGTCCGCGGCGCTGGAGGAGGTCAACGCCGACGAGCTGCCGGTGGAGATCGACCGCACCGCGATGCTGAACGAGATCCGCGTCACCATCCGCTCGTTCGAGCGCGACCGCTGGCAGGCGAAGAACCCCGAGTTCTGGCTGTCGCATCTGTTCGGCGGGCTGTACGGCCTGCTGCGCCGCTCCGACCGCGGCTCGGCCGCCAACGCCGGCGCGATGGCCGCCCGGCTGGAGGATATCCCCAAACTGCTCGACGACGCGCGCGCCGCCCTGACCGAGCCGGTGCGCCTCTTCGCCGAAACGGGGCTACAGATGTGTCCCGGCGGCTTGCTGCTCGTCCGCGAAATCGCGACGGCGTACGCCGCAGGGCCCGCGGCGGAGCGCATCGCTGGGGCGGCCGACGGCGCCGGCGCCGCCCTGGCGAGCTTCGAGCACGACCTCGACCGCTGGATCGAATCGGGGAGCGAGCATTTCGCCCAGGGCGAGGAAGGGTTCGACTTCCTGCTGCACTACCAGCACGCGCTGCGCGACACCGCGCCCGAGTTGTGGCGCTATGGCTTGCGTCTCAAGGACGAGGTCATCGCCGACCTCGCGGGGCTGGCGCGCACGATCGCGGGAAACGACGACTGGCCGGCGTTGGTGGAACGGCTGCGCGGCGACCACCCGACGGCGGAGACCCTCGTGTCGGTGTACGCGCGCGAGATGGACCGGGCGCGCGAGTTCGTGGCGGCGCGCGGGCTCGCGGCCGTACCGGAGGTGCCGCTCGACGTCATCGCGACCCCCGAATTCCTGCGGCCGCTGATTCCCTTCGCCGCCTACGACAGCCCCGGGCCCTACTCGACCGATCCGCGCGGATTGTTCTACGTGACGGTGCCCGATGCCGCGTTGCCCGAGGCGGCGCGCGAGCGCATCCTGCGCGACCACTCGCGCCACGAGATCGCGGCGACGTCGCTGCACGAAGGATTCCCCGGGCACCACCTGCAGCTCGTGCTCGCCCAGGCGAACCCGTCGGAAACACGGAAGAACATCTTCACGCCGCTCACCGTCGAAGGGTGGGCGTTGTACTGCGAAGAGCTGATGGGGGACGAAGGGTTCTATACGGGTCCCGAGGAGCGCTTCTTCCAGCGCGTGCACCTCCTGTGGCGCGCGATGCGGATCGTACTCGACGTCGGGCTGCACACCCGGGGAATGACCTACGAAGAGGCCGTGACCCAGATGGTCGATGTGGTCCACATGGACCGTGCCAACGCCGAAGCGGAGGTGAGCCGCTACTGCGCCACGCCCGGGTATCAGGTCTGTTACGCCGTGGGCCGGCGCGACCTGCTGCGGCTGCGGGACGACTACCGCACGGCGCAGGGCGGTGGCTTCACCCTCCGGAAATTCCACGACGCCATACTCGAGTACGGCGGCCTGCCGGTCACGCTGATCCGGTGGGGACTGGGCCTCGGTGAGTAAGCTCCCGCGCACCGCGAAACTGTTCGGTCTCGTTTCGCTGCTCAACGATTTCGCAAGCGAGATGATTTACCCTCTGCTCCCGGCATTCGTGACCGGCGTGCTGGGCGCGGGCGCGATCTCGCTCGGCACGCTGGACGGTGCAGCCGATCTCACCTCCGCCCTGGTGAAGTACGGCGCCGGCCGGCTCGCCGACGCCCCGCGACGGCGCGGCGCGCTCGTCATCATCGGATACGCGGTGGCGGTGCTGGTGCGTCCCGTGATCGCCCTCGCGGGGGCGGCGTGGGAAGTGATCGGGTTGCGCGTCACCGACCGGATCGGCAAGGGCATCCGTTCGCCGGCGCGCGACGCGATGATCGCCGACGTCACTCCCGAGGAGCTGCACGGCCGGGCGTTCGGCCTGCAGCGCGGCCTCGACCACGCCGGCGCGATCCTCGGGCCCCTGGTCGCCTGGTATCTGTTGCAGTCGAAGACACTCGATCTGCGCGGCGTCATCGGGGCCAGCATCGTGCCGGGGGTTTTGGTGCTCGTGCTGGCGGTCTGGGCGGTGCGGTCGGTAGGGGACCCTAAAGGACTTCCTGGCGGTCGCGGTAGGGGACGGCAGGAGACGGTAAGCGTTACTTCACCAGAACAACCCCTACCGTCCCCTACCGTCCCCTACCGTCTCCTACCAACCCCCCTCATCGCCATCAGCGCCTTCTATCTGCTCAGGATGCCCGAGACCCTCATGCTGTTCCGCACGCAACAGCTCGGCGTAACCGTCACCTCGGTGCTGCTGTTATGGGCGGCGCTGCACGTCGTCCGGTCCAGCACGAGCTTCCTCGGGGGTGCGTTGTCGGATCGCATCGGTCCCGGTCGCACGATGTGGGCGGGGTGGGTGTGTTACGCCGCGGTGGCGCTCGGGTTCTCGCGCGCCGAGAGCCCGCTCGCCGCCTGGGCGCTGTTTCTCGTCTTCGGTGTCGTCGCCGGGCTGACGGAAAGCCCCGAGCGCGCGATCGTGTCGCGGCTCGCGGGAGGCAAACAGGGGACGGGCTTCGGCGTGTACTACGCCGCAACCGGAGTGGCCGCGCTCGCCGGCGGCGTTCTCTTGGGACTGGCGACGAACTACCTCGGCTTTCGCTGGGCGTTCGCCGCCAGCGCGGTGATGGGGGTTGC
>DATFSB010000057.1:0-9160 GCA_035262825.1 Gemmatimonadales bacterium
CGGCTGCACCGACTATGTGATGAAACCCGTCGACCAGCTGGAGCTGCTGGCGAAGGTGGAAAGCTGGCTCGACGTCGCCGTCGACCAGGGGAGCGCCGGCGCGTGATCGGGATTCCGGACCAGCTCATCGAGCCCGTGCCCGCGCGCCGCGAAGCGGGTTCGGTCACCGCCGAGTGCGGCCGCGTCTACCTGCACCCGGGCCAGTTCACGGTGGCCGTCGCGCCCTGCACGATCACGACGATCCTCGGGTCGTGCGTCGCCGTCGCACTGTTCGACCCGGTCGCGCGCATCGGCGGCCTCAACCATTTCCTCCTGCCGCGTGCCCCGGGCAAGAGCAACTCGTTGCGCTTCGGGGACGTGGCGGTGCCGCGCCTCGTCGACGCGATGGTGGAATGCGGCGCTGTCCAGCACCGGCTGCAGGCGAAGGTCATCGGCGGCGCGTGCGTGCTCGACGCCTATCGCGATCACCCGTCGCACGTGGGCCGGCAGAACGTGCTCGCGGCGTTGCAGGCGCTGTTCGAGGCGAGCGTACCCGTCGTCATGACCGACGTCGAAGGCAATCGCGGGCGGCGGGTGGTGCTCCACGCCCACACCGGCGACCTCGTCGTCAAGGCGCTGTAGGCGATGGTCATGGATGCCGAGCTGCAACGCATCGCCGAGGTGTACCGCACCGAATCGGCCGAGAACCTGTCCACCATGGAACAGGCGCTGCTGGCGTTGGAGCGCAGCGGTCGCTCCGACTCGGGACTCGTCCATGCGGTGCTGCGCGCGGCGCACACCCTCAAAGGCAACAGCGCCACGATGGGATTCGAAGCCGTGGCGCAGGGAGCACACCAGCTGGAGGACCAGCTGGAGCGGCTGCACGACGGGACCCTGCCCTTCAGCGCGGACCTGATCACCCGCTTCCTCGAGGCGGTCGACGGACTGCGCCGCCTGCTGCGTGCGGCGCTGGACGCCGAGCCCGTCGTGGCGCGCATCGGTGACGCGGCGCCGGCCGAAACGAAAGGTCCGGCCCGCGACGCTACCCTGCGCGTCAACGTCGCCCGGCTCGACACGCTGCTCGACCTCACCGCCGAGATCACGATCGCGCGCGGGCGACTCGCCCAGCTCGTCGTCCCCGGCGAGACGGTCACCGAGTCCGCCGTGGCGACGCTGGGACAGCTCGAGCAACTGCACGCCGCCGTCCAGGAAGAGGTCATGCGGCTGCGCATGGTGCCGCTCGGCCCCACGCTGCGCGCCTGCCACCGCACGGTGCGTGATATCGCGCGCAAACAGGGCAAGCAGGTGCAGCTCGTGATCGAGGGGCACGACGTCGAAGTCGACACCTCGATCGCCGAGCAGATGCGCGATCCCCTCACGCACATGATCCGCAATGCCGTCGACCACGGCGTCGAGCTGCCCGCCGACCGCGTGTCGGCCGGCAAGCCCGCGTCGGGCACCATCACGTTGCGCGCCCTGCACCGCGCCGGCTCGGTGGTCATCGAGCTGGTGGACGACGGGCGAGGACTCGACCGGGCCCGCATCGCCGCCAGGGCCGAGTCCACGGGACTCGTCGCGGACGCCAAACAGCTGACGGACGAGCAGCTGCTGTCGCTGATCTTCGAGCCCGGCTTCTCGACCGCCGCGGAGGTGACGGCGGTGTCGGGCCGCGGCGTCGGCATGGACATCGTGCGCCGCAACATCCGCGGCCTGCGCGGCACCATCGACACCACGTCGACCCCGGGCCACGGCACGCGCTTCACCGTTCAGCTGCCGCTCACCGTCGCGATCATCGACGGCTTCCGCGTGCGGGCGGGCGGCGAAGTGTACGTGCTCCCGCTCGAGGCGGTCGAGGAGTGCCTCGACGCTCAGGGCGTGCGCCGCCGTCCCGGCGAGCGTGCCGAGGACGGCGTGCTCAACCTGCGCGGTGCGGCGGTGCCCTTCGCGCGGCTGCGCGATGTGCTCGGGTTGCCCGGCGTGCCGGCCGCGCGGGAAAGCGTCGTCGTCGTGCGCCATGGCGAGCGCCGCATCGGCCTCGTGGTGGACGTGCTGGAGGGCGACTGCCCCGCGGTGATCAAGCCGTTGAGCGGCGTGCTGCAGCAGCTCCCCGGAATCGCCGGATCCACGATCCTCGGCGACGGACGGGTCGCGCTGATTCTCGATGTACCCCAGGTAATCGGGCTCGCCAGAGACACGAGCCGTGCACGGAGCCACCAGGCATCGGCCTGACGTGGTGCATTCCACACTCGTAAGCGTCGCCTGAGGCGACGGAGGAGAAGAAGCAATGTTGCGGTCGGTGAAGATCGGCGTTCGGCTGTGGGGGCTCACGGGCGGTCTGTTGGTCGCGGCGGTGGTGCTGGCGCTGGTCGGGCTACAGGGCGCGCGCGCCGTGGAGCAGCGGCTCCGCGACGCCACGGACGCTGCACAAACGTCGATGCGGACGCTGGACGCAACCCGTGCGGCGCAAGTCCACTTCAAGATCCAGGTGCAGGACTGGAAGGACATCCTGCTGCGCGGCAGCGATTCCGCCGCGTTCAGCAAGTACCTGAACGGTTTCGCTCAGGAAGAGCGCGCCGTGCAGACGGGCCTGGCTTCGGTTCGCCAGCAGGTCGTTCAGACCGGCGCCGATACAACCACCCTCGATTCGTTGATCCGGGCGCACGCCGACCTGGGGCAGCGCTACCGCACCGCCCTCACCCGCTTCAACGGTCGCGATGCCAAGTCGGCCCATGTGGTCGATAGCCTCGTGAAGGGGATGGACCGCGCGCCAACCGCAGCGTTTGACTCGGTCGTGCAGGACATCGCGAACGACGGCCAGGCGGACATGGCCCGTCTCGCGGATCGGGCGAGTGCCGCGTACGCGCGCATGCGGACGAGCTTCTTCGTGCTGCTCATCGCGGCGATCGCCCTCGCGGCGGCCTTCGCGACCATGATCATCCGCGGCATCGTCATCCCGATCCGCCACGGCGTCGAGCTCGCGGAGGCGGTGTCGGGCGGCGACCTGATGCAGGACATCACGGTCGACGGCAAGGATGAGATCGGTCAGCTGCAGCGTGCGCTGCGCGAGATGTCGTTGCGGCTGCGCGAGACCATGACGCAGGTCCGTGCCGGCGCCGATGCCCTTTCCGCCGCCTCCGGCCAGGTCGCCTCGACCGCCCAGGCCCTCTCGCAGGGCACGAGCGAGCAGGCCGCCTCGGTCGAGGAGACGACCGCGGGGCTCGAAGAGATGAGCGCCTCGATCACGCAGAACGCCGAAAACGCGCGCCAGACCGAGCAGATGGCCCTCAAGGGGGCGCAAGACGCCGAAGGCTCGGGCGAGGCGGTGCGTCAGAGCATGGCGGCGATGTCGACCATCGCCGAGAAGATCTCGATCATCGAGGACATCGCCTACCAGACGAACCTGCTGGCGTTGAACGCGGCGATCGAGGCCGCCCGGGCCGGTGAGCACGGGCGCGGCTTCGCCGTGGTCGCCACCGAAGTGCGCAAGCTGGCCGAACGCAGCCAGGTGGCCGCGACGTCGATCAACGAGCTGGCCGGGAGCAGCGTCAATGTGGCGCGAGTGTCGGGGGAGCGGCTGGCGGAGCTGGTGCCGGCGATCCGACGGACGGCGGAGCTGGTGCAGGAAGTGGCGGCCGCATCGCGCGAGCAGGCGAGCGGCGTGAACCAGATCAACAAGGCGATGACGCAGGTGGACCAGGTGACGCAGCGGGCGGCGTCGGCATCCGAAGAGCTGGCGAGCACGGCGGAGGAGTTGTCGTCGCAGGCCGAAGCGCTGCAGCAGCTCGTCGCCTTCTTCCGCGTCTCCAACGCGCCGGAGCATCACGCCGTCGTCCAGCCGTACGTGGCGGCGACCGCCCCGGTGCAGAAACCCGGGAACGGGAACGGCGCTAACGGCCACCGCACGAACCGGGTCGCGACTGCGCTGATCGAGAGCGACGCCCCCCATTTCACGCAGTTCTAGGGGGAGCGCTCATGACCACGACCGCAGCGGATCCACTGCAGACCCAATACCTGACGTTCTGCGTCGGGGACGAGGAGTACGGCGTCGGGATTCTGCAGGCGAAAGAGATTATCGAGTACGACACGGTGACGACGGTGCCCAACGCGCCGCGCTTCATCCGTGGTGTGATCAACCTGCGCGGCAGCGTCGTCCCGGTGGTCGACCTGGCCGTGAAGTTCGGACGGACCCCGAGCCCGGTGACGCGGCGCAGCTGCATCGTCGTCGTCGAGTTGCAGCGCGATGGCCAGCGCACGGTGATGGGCATCGCGGCCGATCGCGTCAGTCAGGTGGCCGAGCTGGCCCCGGGCACGATCGAGCCGGCGCCGGATTTCGGAACCGGCGTGCGCAGCGACTGGCTGCAGGGGCTGGGCCGGTCGGACAAACGATTCATCCTGCTGCTCAACACCGACCGGGTCCTCACGACCGAGGAGCAGCAGGCGTTGCCCGCGACCACGCCAAACGACACAACGGAGCTGCCGTCATGAAACTCGTCGCACTCGCAATTGTTACGCTGGCGGCGCTCGGCGCCGTCCGGCTACCGGCTCAGGGGGCGGGCGATGCCCGCCCCTACCGGGTGATCGTCAATACGGAGAACCCGGTGGGGCTGCTGTCGCCGCAGGAGTTGTCGCGCCTGTTCCTGGCAAAGACCACGACCTGGTCGTTCAATGGCCAGCCGGTGTTGCCGGTCGAACCAGGGGCGGATTCTCCCGCCCGGACGGCGTTCGTCCGGGAAATCCACCACAAGAGCCCGACGGACGTCACGGTCTATTGGGAGCAGATGGTGTTCCAGGGCAAGGCGTCGCCGCCGCCGACGGAGTCGTCGGACAGCGAAGTCATGGCCTACGTGCGGCAACATCCCTATGCGATCGGTTACGTATCCGCCGGGGCCCGGCTCACGCCGGACCTGAAACCGATCACCATCACGCGCTGAACCGATGAGCGACCGACTGATGCCGACGCTGAAGGTGGCACATCGCATTCTGCTGTTACCGGCCCTCGCTGCGATCGCGCTCGGATTGGCGGTCGCCACGATCGCCTGGATGGGACGGAGCGACCTGCGCACGCTCACTCAGATCCGCACCGGCCACTACCCGGCGGTGGAGCTGATGCACTCCCTGCAGGGCCGGCTCACGGCAGTGGGCCGCGGGCTGCAGGACGCCGTGGCGGCCCGTGATGAAGACGCTCTGCGGTCGGTCGATTCGCTGGCCGACGACTTCCGTCGCGCCCTCCAGAGCGGCCGCGGCAATCCGATGCTGCAGGGAGTCGCGCTCGACACCCTGCAGGCGCATTTCGACGCCTACTACGCGCTGGCACAGGGAACGAGCCAGCGCCTCATCACGGGTGACGGCGTCGCGTCGCTCGGCAACGACCTGGCGCAGCTGCGAGCGGCCTATGCGGGACTGAAACATGAGCTCGACGCGGCCACACAGCAGGACGAAGCGGCCATCGCGACGGCATTCACCGCGGCGCAGCGCCGTTCATCGTCGTCGCTCCGCTGGGCGTCGATCGTTGCGCTGCTCACGCTCGGTGGGCTGGTCGCGGTGTCGATCGTCACGGCGCGCGGTGTCGTCGTGCCGCTCGCGCGCGCCGTCGCGCTCGCCCGGCACATCGCCCAGGGCGACCTGTCGCGCAACGGCCACCAGGGCGACGCGCGCGCGGATGAGATCGGGCAGCTCGAGCAGGCGCTGCACGAGATGTCGCTGCGGCTGCGCGAGACCATGACTCAGGTCCGCGCCGGTGCCGACGCCCTCTCCGCCGCCTCCGGTCAGGTCGCGGCGACCGCACAGTCCCTCTCACAGGGCACGAGCGAGCAGGCGGCATCGGTCCTGGAGACCACGGCCGGCCTGCAGCAGATGAGCGCGACGATCACACGCAATGCCGAAAGCGCCCGACAGACGGAGCAGATGGCGCTCCAGGGAGCACAGGACGCCGAAGGCTCGGGCGAGGCGGTCGCCCGGAGCATGACGGCGATGACCACGATCGCCGAGAAGATCACGATCGTCGAGGACATCGCCTACCAGACGAACCTGTTGGCGTTGAACGCGGCGATCGAGGCGGCCCGGGCCGGTGAGCATGGGCGCGGCTTCGCCGTGGTGGCGACGGAAGTACGCAAGCTCGCCGAGCGCAGCCAGGTGGCGGCGACGGCGATCAACGAGCTGGCGGGAAGCAGTGTGAGCGTGGCGCGAGCGTCGGGGAAGCGGCTGGCGGAGCTGGTGCCGGCGATCCGGAGGACGGCGGAGCTGGTGCAGGAAGTCGCCGCGGCATCGCGCGAGCAGGAGAGCGGGGTCAACCAGATCAACCGGGCGATGACGCAGGTGGACCAGGTGACGCAGCGGGCGGCGTCAGCGGCCGAGGAGCTGGCGAGCACGGCGGAGGAGCTGTCGTCGCAGGCCGAGGCGCTGCAGCAGCTCGTGGGCTATTTCCGCGTCACGCAGGCCGAACGGATGGTCGCGTGATCATCCTGCGGTCGGCAAACGAGCCGGCGTCACTCACCGAGCAGGAGTTCACCCTGTTTCAACGCCTCATCCTGCGCGAGGCGGGGATCTTCCTGTCCGAGGCCAAGCGGGCGCTGCTGGTCGGCCGGCTGATCCGCCGGGTGCGTGAGCTCGAGCTGCCGACGTTCGGGGCGTACTACTCGCGCATCGCGGGCGGCGACGCCCAGGAGCTCGTGCGGCTGCTCGACGCCATCGCGACCAACGAAACGCACTTCTTCCGAGAGCCGAAGCAGTTCGAGCTGCTCGAGGACCGGGTGTGCGGCGAATGGCTCGTCCAGGCGGCGGCCGCCCAACGGGCGCGGCGCGTGCGCGTGTGGAGTGCGGCGTGCTCCACCGGCGAAGAGCCGTACTCGATCGCCATGGTACTGCTCGACCGGTTGGGGGAGGACTGGGACCTCGAAATCGTGGCCAGCGACCTCTCGACCAAGGTGCTCGATCGCGCCGCCCAGGCGGTCTTCCCGATCGGGCGAGCCGATGAGATTCCCGAGCACTACCGGCGCCGTTTCATGCTGCGCGGCATCGGCCCCGAAGAAGGCAATTGCCGCGCCGGCAAGGCGGTGCGCGCGCCGGTGCGGTTCGAGCGCATCAACCTCAACGACGACGAGTACCCGGTGACGGGGATGTTCGACGCGATTTTCTGCCGCAACGTCCTCATCTATTTCGATTCGCCGTCGCGCATGCGGGTCATCGAGCGTCTCACCCGCCGCCTGGTGCCCGGGGGATACCTCTTCCTCGGTCACGCGGAGTCGGCGGCCCGCACGGCGACCGACCTCCGCCCCGTGATGCCGGCGGTGTACCAGCGTCGCGCCGTGGCGGCGGCAGCCGTATGAGCGACGCGCCGGTGCACGTGCTCGTGGTGGATGATTCGGCGGTGATGCGCGAATCGATGACGGCCCTGCTGACCTCGACGGGCGGGTTCTCGGTCGCGACGGCCAATGATCCGATCGTGGCGCGCCGCAAGATCGCCGCGCAGCGCCCCGACGTCATCGTGCTCGACCTGCAGATGCCGCAGGAAGACGGCCTCACTTTCCTGCGCGATCTCATGGCAACGAATCCGTTGCCCGTGGTGATCTGCTCGAGCCACAGCACGCGGGGGTCGCGCGTGGCGCTCGAGGCGCTGCGTGAGGGCGCGGTAGACGTGGTGGCGAAGCCGCAGATGGGGGTGCGCGACTTCGTGCAGGAATCGTCGATCCAGCTGATCGACGCGATCCGCGCCGCGACGCGGGCCCGGGTGCGGGGCGGGCGTCGCCGAGCGGCAGTCGCGGCGCGCCCCGTCCAGCGGCCCGAGCGGACGCTCGCGGTGCCGGCCGCCGGACGTGACGGTCTCGTGGCGATCGCGGCCTCCACCGGCGGCCCCCCTGCCCTGCACGATGTGCTCGGCGGCCTGACCCCCGATGCGCCCGGCGTCGTGGTGGTGCAGCACATGCCGGCCGGGTTCACCGCGGCGTTCGCGGAGCACCTCAACCAGACGTGTCAGATCGAGGTGAAGGAGGCCGCGACGGGCGATGTGGTACGCCCGGGACGGGCGCTGATCGCGCCGGGCGACCACCACCTCGAGGTGCATCGCGAGAGCGGCGGCTGCACCGTCGAGGTGACGCGCGGACCGCTCGTCTCGCGCCACCGGCCGAGCGCCGATGTGCTGTTCCGATCGGTGGCGCGGGCGGTGGGTCCGGATGCGCTGGGCGTGATCATGACGGGGATGGGCGACGACGGCGCCGAAGGTCTGCTCGCCATGCGGACGGCGGGTGCCGCGACGCTGGGCCAAGATGAAGCGAGCTGTGTGGTGTTCGGCATGCCGCGCGAGGCGGCGGCGCGTGGGGCGGTCGACGAGCTGGTCCCACTCGCGGGGTTGTCGGAAAAAATTCTCGAATGGGCGAAAGCCCAAAGAACGGAAAGGACCGTGGAGGAGCGATGAGCTACACCGTGTTGTTGTGTGACGACGCCATGTTCACCCGGGTGATGATCACCGGGATCATCTCCGACGCCGGTTTCATGGTGATCGGACAGGCCGAGAACGGCCAGGAGGCCGTGGAGCAATACGACCGCCTCCGTCCCGACATCGTCGTGCTCGATATCGTGATGCCCGACATGAGCGGACTGGACGCCGCGCGCGCCATTAGGAAGCTCGATCCCGAGGCGTGCATCGTGATGTGCAGTGCGATGGGCCAGGAGAAGCTGATGGAAGAGGCCGTCGCCGCCGGAGCGCGCAGCTTCATCGTGAAGCCGTTCACCCGCTCGCGGGTGCTCGAAGCCCTCAACGACGCGGTGAACTAGTGGCCACGATCCACGAGTCGCTGCACCGCATGCAGCTCGACGCCCTGCGCGAGGTGGCGAACATCGCGAGCGGGCACGCCGCCACGGCGCTGGGCCAGCTGACCGATCGCCGCATCATGATCACCGTGCCGGAATTCGAAGCGGTGGCCATCGACGAAATCCCAGTCGTGCTGGGCTACTCGGGTGAGCCCGTGGTCGTGGTCGCCATGCATCTGCTCGGCGACATGACGGGCTCCCTCGTCTTTCTGATGCCGGAACCGGACGCGCGCCGCTTGTGCGCCATGCTGCTGGGGCAGCCGTTCGGCCCCGGCACGACGTTCGACAAGCTCGCCCAGTCCACCGTGACCGAGACCGGCAATATCCTCGGCGGGGCGTACTCGAGCGCGCTGGGACAGATGCTGAACGGCGTCGT
>DATFSB010000058.1:0-2641 GCA_035262825.1 Gemmatimonadales bacterium
CGCCCCCGCCAGGCGTTCCCAGAGATACACCGACAGCGCTTCCCCGGTCGCGAGCCGGGCGCCGGAGGCGAACTCCGGGATGTCGACGTTGAGGTGCTTCCCATCGAACCGCTGGCGGATCTCGCGCCCCAGCAGCGCATCGAGCTGCTCCAGATTCACGACGCCGCCGCGCGCGGCATCGAGCGCTCCCTTGACCGTCACGCGGCACTGGTAGTCGTGCGGGTGATCGTCCGCGGCCCGGGCGAACGTCGTCCGATTCTGCTCCGCCGTCCAGTCGGCCCGCGCGATGCGGTGCGTCGCCCGAAACCCCACGATGCGGGTCAGGTAGGCGATGGGCATGTCGCTAGAACGCCCACGCCAGGCCGAATGTCCCCCAGGGATGGATCGTCGTCGCGCTGAGCGGAGTCCGGGGATCGGGCAGGAGGCGGTAGCGGTACGTGGACGGGAACGCCAGATGGTAGACCAGCAACCGGCCGCCGAATTCCGCGGAGAGGCGGCGCGCGGGATACCAGCGCACGCCCACTTCCGGCGCGTAAGTGAACTTGGTGCCGAAATTGTAGCCGCTCGTGTCCGCATGGATATTGGAGCCGAAGGCGAGTCCCATGGTGGCGCCGATGTACGGCTGAAAGCCGCGCCAGGTCTTCCCGCCCGTCAGGGACACCAGGATGCCGAAATCGGCGAGCACGAGATCGTTGTTGATCGGCCCCACCGTCCGGGGGAAAGAGTCGTAGGCGGTCTTGTAGAACGCCGTGGTGTTGGCGTATGAAAGGCCGGCCGCGACGATCAAGGCGCCGCTCGCCTGCAACTCGAGGCGGAGGCCGCTGGTCACCCCTTTGGTAGCTCCGACCGGGATCGAATCGGGCCCGCGCGATCCGGCGAAATATCCTCCCGTCACACGCAGCGTGAGTCCGCGGCGCAGGTCTTTATAGGGAGAATTGGCAGGATCGTGCCCGGCCTGGGCGGATAGGGGGATCGGCGGATTGGCGGATAGCAACACCACGCCGCAGACTACGGGAATAATCCAGCCCATCCGCCTATCCGGCAATCCGCCCATCCGCCTATCCGTCCATCCGCCCATCCGCCTATCCATCCATCCGTTTATCAAGTGATCTCCCTCAGGTCTTTTCCCGTCATCACCGCCGGCGGATCGACTCCCAACAGGCGCAACACCGTGGGTCCCACGTCCCGCAGGCTTCCGCCCGGCCGCAGGCTCTTCAAGCCCTCGTTCCCGATGATCAGGAGCGGCACCGGGTTGGTCGTATGCGCCGTGTGCGGCCCCCCACTCGAGGGGTCGATCATCAGCTCGCAGTTGCCGTGGTCGGCGGTGATCAGCAGGGTGGTGCCCGCCCGTTCGGCGCTCGCCAGGACCCGCGCGAGGCAGGTGTCGACGGTTTCCACCGCTTTGACCGCGGCGGGTAATACCCCCGAATGCCCGACCATGTCACCGTTGGCGTAGTTACAGAGGATGAAGTCGTGCTGTTTCGCCTCGATGGCGCGGCACAGCACGTCGGTCACACCCGGAGCGCTCATCTCCGGCATCTGGTCGTAGGTCGCGACGCTCTTCTGCGACGGCACGAGCTCCCGCTCTTCGCCGGGGTAGGGACGCTCCAGGCCGCCGTTGAAGAAGTAGGTGACGTGCGCGTACTTCTCCGTCTCCGCTGTCCGGAACATCGTACGGCCCTGGTCGGAGAGCACCTCGGCCACGATCTGCTGCAGCACGAGGGGCTCGAACGCCGCGGGGAAGGGGAAGGTGGCGTCGTAGCGCGTCATCGTGACCAGCTGCACCGCCGGCCGCGCGGGATCGGCGAAGCCGTCGAACCCGGGCAGCGCCAGCGCGGCGGACATCTGGCGGCCGCGGTCGGCGCGGAAGTTGACGACGAACACGCCGTCACCTGAGCGGATGCGCGGCGTATCGGCGATCACGCGCGGCTTGATGAATTCGTCGGTCTCGCCCGCTTCATAGGCGCCGCGGATCGCGGTCTCGGCGTCCGGCGCCTCGATCCCCTTGCCGTGGACCATCGCGTCGTAGGCGAGGCGCGTACGGTCCCAGCGTTTGTCGCGGTCCATGGCGTAGTAGCGTCCGATGACGCTGGAGACGACCGGATCCCGGGATCCGAGTCCCGGGGACCGGCTGACGTTCTCCAGTAGCTCTCTCATGAACATCAGCGCCGACTGCGGCGGTGTGTCGCGGCCGTCGGTCCAGGCGTGGATCGCCACGGGCAGACCGGCGCGGCGGCCCAGCTCGACCGCGCCGAGCAGATGCTGATCGAGGGCGTGCACGCCGCCGGTGCCGATCAGCGACAGGAGATGCAGCGTGCCGTTGGAGCGCTGCAGCGCCGCGATCAGCTCGGTGAGCGGAGCGAGATCGAAAAATTCTCCCGCCGTGATCGATTGCGAGATGCGCACCATGTCCTGCGGCACCACGCGTCCGGCGCCGAGATTGAGGTGGCCGACTTCGCTGTTGCCCATTTGCCCTTCGGGGAGTCCGACGGCGAGACCAGACGCGTCGAGCAGCGTGCGCGGGGCGCGGGCCCAGAGCCGTTCCCAGGTCGGGGCCTGGGCGAGCTCCACCGCGTTGCCCTCACGGCCGGGTCGGAACCCCCAGCCGTCCAGTACGATCAGCGCGACCGGGGTGCGCGAC
>DATFSB010000059.1:0-6976 GCA_035262825.1 Gemmatimonadales bacterium
CCCGCCGAGCCCGAACATCACGAGCGGACCGAAGAGCGGATCGCGGCTTACCCCGACGATCGTTTCCCGCCCGCCCGAAATCATTCGCTGGATCAGGAGCCCGTCGATCGTCGCCTGCGGAGCGAGACGGGAGACGCCGTCCAACATCTCAGCGCACGCCTGCTTCAACTCGAGCGCGGTCCCGAGCCCCGTGCGTACGCCGCCCACTTCCGTCTTATGGATGATCTGGGGCGACACGATCTTCACCACGACCGGATAGCCGATCTCGGCGGCGGCGCGCGCGGCGTCTTCCGGATCGCGGGCGAGCCGCGCCGGCGCCGTCGCGACCCCGTACGCCGTGAGCACGCCGAGCACTTCGAGATCGTTGAGCCGGGTCCGCCCGGCGGCGCGGGCCTCGGCGAGCAGTCTGGCGGCTCTTTCGCGATCCACCGTCAACGGCCGTTCAGGGAGGATGGGGCGGGCGCGCCATTCGCGCACGCGGCGCAGCGCGCCCAGCGCTCGCGCGGCCGACTCCGGGAAGATGTACGCCGGGATCCCCGCACGGTGCAGCTCCGCGCGACCTTCGGGGAGGCCGTCCCGCCCCATGAGAACGGCCAGCACGGTCTTGCCTTGATGTGCGCCGGCCGCGGCGGCGATCGATTCGGCCACATCGCCGGCGCGAATACCGAGCGGCGGTACGAAAATGGCGACTGCGGAGTCGACATTGGCGTCGCCCAGGATGGCGTCGAGCGCGGCGCGATAGTCGGCCGCCGTGGCCGAGGCGATCATGTCGACCGGATTGCGGAGGCTCGCCTCCGGCGGGAAGAGCGGGCGAAGCCGGTCGATGGTTTCGGGGGACAGATCCACCAGCTCGATCCCCTGCGGCTCGAGCGCATCGGCGGCGAGAATCCCGGGTCCCCCCGAGTTCGTGAGCACCGCGGTGCGCCGCGAGCACGGCAGCGGAGGCCCGTTGAAGGCCATGGCCATGTCGAACAGCTCCTCCATGGACGAGGCCCGCAGTACCCCCGCCTGCGTCAGCAACGCGTCTACCGCGGCGTCACTCGCCGCCAGGGAGCCGGTGTGCGACGCGGCGGCGCGCGCGCCGACCTTGGAGCGCCCCGATTTCATGGCGATGATCGGCTTCGTCTTCGCGATGCGGGAGGCGATCTCCAGAAAGCGGCGCGGATTGCCGAAGTTCTCCACGTACATGAGGATCACGCCGACCGTGTCGTCGTGCTCCCATTGCAACAGCAGATCATTGCCGCTCACGTCCGGCTTATTGCCGACCGAGACGAACTGGGAGATACCGATGCCGTATTCCTTGGCGTAGTCGAGCACGCTCAGGCCGAGCGCGCCCGATTGCGACACGAACGCGGCATGCCCGAACGGGGGCATCGTCGGGGCGAACGTCGCGTTGAGGGAGATGTCGGCCGCGCCGTTCAGTACCCCCATGCAGTTGGGTCCCACCATCCGCATCCCGTAGCGCCGCACGATCTCGACCAGCTGGCGCTCCGCCGCCGCGCCGGCTTCCCCCACCTCGCGGAATCCCGCCGAGATGACGACGAGCCCGCGGACGCCCTTTTTCCCGCACGATTCCGCGACCGCCAGCACGTGTTCCTTCGGAACTACGATGACGGCGAGATCGACGGGATCGGGAATATCCCCGACGGATGGATACGCCTTGATCGAATGAATCGAGGGGGCTTTGGGGTTTACCGGGTACACGGCGCCGGTAAATCCGTATTGCACGATGTTGGCGAGGATCTCGTGCCCGATCGTGTCCGGACGCCGGGACGCGCCGATGACGGTGACGGACCGGGGCTTCAGGATCGGATCGAGGGGGTTGGTCACGGCGGAAATATCACGCCGACCGATGCTTTTTCTAGGCCACGAACGCGAGGAAGTCTAGAATTGCCAGCCCACCGTGATTGGCACGAACCACCGTGGGTGAGCGCCGCCGCGGAACATCCGCAGATAGTCGATGGAGATGAGCATCCCGTTCTGTCGGCGCGTCGTGAGAACGCTGAAGCCGGCCTGCACACCACCGGCGACTGCTGGTGTGCCGTCGATTCGGTCCACGAACCACGATGCCGTTGGACCGAGACGATACAACAGCGAGGACTTCTCATAGCCCTGGCGCGCGACAAGGGCGGGCGCGAGGACGAGTGCAGTGGTCTGGTAGTTGGTCACCACCGGCCCGCACGCCGGTCCCGGGCAGGGTGGAGTTTCGAAGGGGACGTCCGGGATGCTGATGAACCACAGGTCGTTCGCGAGTGAGAACGATCTCCCACGACCCCAGCTCATTCTGAGGTACGACGCGAAGCCCCGGCCACCGAGGCCTGCACCATCGTCGTCGGCGTATGACATCCCGGCTCCCAGGGCGAGATGCCCGGACGCCTGTTGGGCAGCCACTCGCGCCGGTTGCAGGGTACCAACGACCAGCGCCATTGGAATCCAGAAACTAGACTTGGAACGCACACGCGTGCCCCTGCGGTTTTCTCCTTAGCACTCTGCGGGCCAATTTCACGGAGCGCAAGTCGGAGACAGGCTGACAATGCGATTGCTGCGGCTGTTGTTTCGCGCACTACAAATAGTTTCTCCCAACTCCGCCGCTCGGCTCGCCGAGCGGCTCTTCTTCACTCCACACAGCTCGCACCTGACACCGGGGATGCGCGCAGTCCTGGATCGCGGACAGCCTTTCCAGGTTGAAGTGGAAGGACAGCGGATCGCGGGGTGGTCGTGGGGTGAAGGACCGGCAGTCTACCTGGTGCATGGTTGGGGGTCGCGCGGCGGCCGGCTCTCGGCCTATGTCCAGCCGCTCGTCGATGCCGGCTTCCGGGTCGTCGCGTTCGATGCCCTCGCGCACGGCGACTCCGGTGGGCGCATGAGCTCGATGCCGCAGATGGCTCGGACGCTGCGTGCCGTCGTCGAAGCGAATGGTCCGGTGCATGGAGTCGTGGCGCACTCGCTTGGCGCGTCGGTGACCACGCTGGCGATGGAATGGGGGCTCATAGTGGGCCGCGCCGTGTTCGTCGCGCCGTCGGCGGATCCCGTCGGCTACACGTTGCTTTGGGCGCGGCAGCTCGGCCTCCGTCCCGACGTGATCGACCGACTCCGCACCACCAGCCAGCGGCGCATCGGGTTCTCCTGGTCGGACCTCGATATCGTGGCGCTGGCGCGGCGGCGGACGACGCCACTCCTCGTGATCCATGACGACACCGATGACGTCATCCCGGTGGCGGATGGAAAGGCGATCTCCGGCGCCTGGCCCGGCAGCCTCCTCGTCACGATGCACGGGCTGGGCCACTCGGAGATCGTCCGCTCCCCGGAAATCGTGGCGCAGGGTGTGGCGTTTCTCGCGGATCACCCCGCCAGCGCGGCAACGTCGACGCGCACACCCTCGGCGACGCGGTCGGCGAGCGCCATGATCGTCAAATAGGGATTGATCTCGAGCGCGTCGGGAAAGAGCGACGCGTCCGCCACCCGCAGCCAGGGCATGCCGTGGACGCGTCCCCAGCTGTCGGTCACCGAATCCGCCGCCGAGTGTCCCATGCGGCAGCCGCCCATCAGGTGGGCAGACGCGATCGACTGCTTGCCGGGTTTCCAGTGGCGCGCCGTGACCAGCTCGTCCAGGCGGCCGGCCTCCCGGGCCGCGAGCAGCGGCGGATCGGCGAATGGCACGTGCACGTGCGTTGCCCCGGCGGCGAAACAGATCCGCGCCGCGGCCCGATTGCCCCGCACCAACTTCTCAACAACATCGGGCGCAAAGCGGTAATGCACGACCGGCCCGCCATCCCGGTCCACGCCGATGCGATTGTCATCATCGGCCGTGTCGGTGGAGAGCAAGAGGATCTGCTGCTGCCGCGGATAGGCGCGCATCACCTCGCTGTGCAGCGGCCCGAATCCCGCCAGCGCCTTGGCCGTCGTGAACGGGAAGTACATGCACGTCTCCAAGAAGAACCCCTCTTCAGCTCCCCGGTCGACGTAGAAACTCTTGGGGTGCCCGACGTCGTTCGTGATCGGTTGCGCGTGCAACGCAACGATGATCAGCGCCGGGTGACACGTGAAGCCGCGGCCGAGGGAGTGGGGCAGCGCCAGCGGGGACCGCAACAGGAGAGGACTCGTCCCCAGCGTCCCGGCGGCACCGATGACAATATTCGTTTCCACGCGGTAGTCGCCGGGCGCCCATTCCGAGGGGTGGCCGATCGCATCGGCGGCCGCTGACACACGAACCGTCAGGGACCGATCGGGATCGACGCGCAACACCTCCGCCCGCGTCACGACCTCGACACCACCCCGCTCGGCGGCCGGCAGCTGCACTCGGTTCGTGCCCTGCTTCGCCTGGTTGGGGCAGCCGAGGTTGCAGAGGGACGAGCCGAGGCATCCCTTGACGTTGACCGGGAACTGCTCGACGGCGTAGCCAGCCTTGCGGGCCCCCAGCGCAAAGAGCCGGTTGTTCTCGTTCAGCTCCTCGGGTCCCAAGAGGTGCACGTTGTTTTCACCGAGGTAGCGACGGGAGCGAGCCACGAGATCGGCGTGGTCGAGGCCGGGTACCCCCCAGGCGCGGATCACGCGCTCGGGAGCGGTGAGCGAGGTGCCGGTGTAGACGACGGTCGAACCGCCGTAACAGCGCGCGAAGGCGAGCGTCATCGTGCCGTCATCAGTGAGAAAGCCGCCGTTGTCGGCGTAGAGCAGGGGGGCCATCTCGAGCTCGCGTCCCGTGAATTCGTGATCGCGGAAGCGCGGCCCCCGCTCGAGCACGAGCACGCGTTTTCCCGCCTGGACGAGAGGGACGAGGGCCTGCGCGACGGTGCCGCCGCCGGCACCCGACCCAATGATCGCGACGTCGTAGCGGAGCGTGGTGGTCATGACCGGGCCTGCCAGCCGCGCGGGTCGGCCCGATACCCGATCGCACGACCCCCGGCCTCGCGTCCGTAGAATCCCATCAACAGCAGGGTCCGCAGACCCCAGATACCGCGGCGGAGGATCAGGAGCGGTGCATTCTGAAGTTGATTGAGGAACTGCTCCCGGCGCCGTGGGTCCAGGGCGGTGAAGGGCCGGCCATAGCGCAGCACGGCGAGCCACTGAATGGCACGCACCAACAGGATGAACTGGCATTGCAGCGATCGGGGGCGCGGTGCGAGCGCGCCGCGCACGATCTCCTCGAGCGCGACCCACTGCTGTTCGTCGAGCTGCGCGGCTTCAGGGACAACGGTGACGCCGATGACACGAAGCACCGGCCGGATGGACGCCAACACGTCCCAAAACCTATCACGCCACGTATCTTTTGTTCAGCGCCTATGCAAACCCAGGATCAATTCGGCGGGCTCGAGGCGGTACGCGGGCAGTTCGAAGCCACGGAGCGCGAGGCTCGTGCGCTGGCGGGATCGTTGAGCGAGGAGGAATTCAACTGGCCGCCGGCCCCCGGCAGCTGGTCGATCGGCCAATGCCTGCAGCACCTCGCCAACGGCACCGACGAGGTCCTCCCCGCCCTCGACCTGGCGATCAGGATGGCCAACGAGCGTCAATGGATGGCGCAGGGGCCGGTTCGCTACGGCTTGTTCGCCCGCATGATGGTCAAGTCGATGGAGCCGCCGGTGAAGTGGCGCATGAAGACCAACCGCATCTTCGAGCCCGCTCGAGAGACGTTGCGACGGGACGCGGTCCTGGCGGAGCTCACCGCCTCGCGCGAGCGCATCCTGCAGCGCGTGCGCCAGTCGGTGGGGCTCGACCTGAAGCGCGCCATCGTCGTGTCCCCCGTTTCGCGGTTGATTCGGGTGCCGCTCGGCGCCTATCTGGCGTTCCTGGCGGCTCACGACCGGCGACATCTCTGGCAGGCGCGCCAGGTACGGGAGGCGTCCGGATTCGGCCGGGCCGCAACCTTCGCGCACTGAGCGCCGTCATACTTCCTGAACGTCACACTAGAGGACACGTCATGTCTACGAGAGTCTCAGCCGGCGCCGCCGCCCTCGCCGGCCTCCTGATCGCCTGCGGTGGCAGCCAGACTCCGGTTCCCGTCGTGGGACGCGACGCCGACATCTCCAGGCTGGCCGGTCAGTGGTACGGCGACTACTCGAGCGTCGAAACCGGCCGCAGCGGCACGATCTTGTTCACCTTGAACGCCGGCAGTGACACCGCGACGGGTGATGTCGTGATGACGCCCCGGTTCAACGCCGGCGCGCAGGTCGCGCAGAACCCGGCCCCGACACCGCCCCCGGCGGCTCAATCGATCGACATCAAGTTCGTGCGTGTGACGGGAGGGCAGGTGAGCGGATCGCTCGCGCCCTACACCGACCCGACGTGCAATTGCCCGCTGCACACGACGTTCGTCGGCCGTCTGGTCGGCGATACGCTGGCGGGGACGTACTCGTCTCGCCATGAAAATGCGAACGATGTTCAGCAGGGGCGCTGGAGAGTAGTTCGGAAGTCTCAGTAACCCGACGCAGAGACGAGGAGGGAGACGCCAAGCCGCTGCGACGCCCGGGCAGACGCCGAGCCGCCGAGCTGCTGAGTGGATTTGAGGAGCCAGGCGAGAGGATAGACCCCTCGTAGCTAACTCCTCACCCCCACACGGCGGCTCGGCGGCTTAGCGTCTACCTAGTGCCTAAGCGTCTCGTTCCCGCTCGAGCAGTTGCTGTTTGCGATCTGCCCCCCAGTGGTATCCACCCACATTCCCATCTCCTCTTACTACTCGATGGCATGGGATCACGAGTGCTACTGGATTCGTCGCGCAGGCGCGTGCCACTGCGCGCGTCGCGCTCGGGCTGCCGATGGCGCGCGCGACGGCCTGATACGACCGCGTCGACCCGTAGGGAATCTTCCGCAGGGCACTCCACACCTTTTGCTGGAACGCCGTCGCCCGGATGTCGAGCGGCAAGTCGAGGTGGGGCTCGTGGCCGGCGAGATGAGCGAGAATGGTCTCGACCCAGCCGGCGAGCCGGCCGCTGTCGCGGGTGATGTGGGCTGCCGGGAACTCGCGGCGCAGATCCCGCTCGAG